>JAMNYN010000155.1 GCA_023622805.1 Pseudomonadota bacterium
GACTCAAAGGGATGCCGACCACTTCGAAGGGCCGCGGGTCGCCGGCCACCGCGTTTGGTAACACCATGGCCTGGGCTTGCGGGCGACCGGCCAGCAAAGACAGCATGCGCGTCGCCACCATCTTGCGGTCATCCGGGTCGATCACCGGCGGCAGGGGCCCGCGCACGTCGCGCTGGGCCTGGACACGCGTCACCTGGCCGCTGTCGTAGTCCTGCAGCTTGTGCAGCCAGGCAATGATGTCGGCGTCGCTGCGCGCTTCGAGCAGGCTGACCTGGCCCGCGCCGCCCGGCTCCAGCCGTTGACCTTGCAGCGCGGCTTCCACCTTGCGCACGGTCACCGGCAGCAGGGCCGGCCCGCCCGGGCCTTCGGCAAAGCGTTCGACGATGCCGAAAGGCGAAGCCGCGAACTTGACCAGCGGCGGCATGTCGGCCGTGGCCACGGTCACGGGGAAAGCGTCGGCATTGCGCAGCGTCCGTCCGGCCGCATCCTGGAAGCCCTTGGGCAGCTGCAACTGGTAGCTGGTCTGCGCCGTGAGGCCTTCAAAGCGCAAGCCTTCGACCAGCGCCTTGGGATCCGGGCTTGCGCCCGGCTCTTCGTCGAACACCGGCTTGAGCGTGCTTGCGCCGCCTTGCAGGCGCACGCCTTCGGCCAGGGCCCGGGTCACGGGGGCGTTGAACGACAGCCGTATGGGACGTATCGGCAGGCAGGCGGCCTGGGCGTTCTCGCGTTCGCAGCGCACTTCGGCCGCGAACGGCTCGCGCACGCTGTAGGCAAATTCCTGGGCGCTGCGCGTGGCCACACCGCTGGGCGTGGCCACGCCGCTGCCCAGCACCAGGCGCAGCTTGGCGCCAGGCGTGAGGCGCCGGTTGCAAGCCAGGGTGGCGAACTGCTGCGGCGTCGCCGCGGCCGCCTTGGTCCAGTCGCGCATTTTCAGCAGCTCCGTGCGCTCGGCGCCGTCAATCCAGCGCAGGGGAATGCGCTCGCCCAGACCTTCCATGGCGCACCAGCTATTGGCCAGCAGACTCTCGCGCGCCACGTCGCCGTTGAAGCGCAGCACAAAGAACTGTTCTTCATCGATGGCTTCGTAGGTCGACGGCAGAATGCTCTGCACTTGCGGGCCGCCGGTGCTGAACTGGTAGCGCGTGGTGCCCGACAACACCTGGCCCGTGGGCGACTTCAGGCCGGCGAGCAGTTGCGCCGTGCAACGCACGCCCGGCGGCAAGGGCTTGGAGAAATCGAACACCCATTCGCGCTCGCTGGTCCAGCGGCCCGTACCGGCCGCGGCCTGGGCGTCGCTGCAGCTCAATTGCAGCGGCGCTGGGGCCTTGGGATCGCCAAAGCGCACGGCCGCACTGTCGAACTGCACGCGCACCTGCTGTACCTTGGCCACTTCACCCTGGGGATTGAATTGCCCCACCGCCAGCGCCAGCGCGTTGCCAGCCCACAGCGCCAGCACGGCGCTCGTCCATTGATTCATTCCCACGGATATTCCCTCTCAAACCGGTTTTGAGCGATGGGGCAAAGGCGTGCGCCATCACGCCTGGATAACACCTGACGAACCCAATCCACCGTCACCGAAGACACATATTCACACGCCGGAGCTTACCGCCTTGTCGGCCTATTCCCCAACCTATGGCGTCCAGCGCGCGGTTCACCACGGAACCTGTGGACGCCGGGCGTTACTCATTGCAGCCAGTCATCGCCGGCCTGAAGTTAGTCAGTGCCCTCTCCAGCGTTTCCCCGAGGAAATGACATGACCGTAGATTTATCGTATATCAGCCAGAGCCGGCTTGAGCACATCCACAAGGCCGAATCTGCCGACGCCGCCGTCGCCAGCATGAACCTGCTCGACAGCCTGATAGACAAGGTTTTCCGCGGCGGCGCCAAGGAAACGGCCATCCGGGCGCTGTATGCCACCATCAACCATCCGTCAGACGATGACGGACCCGGTGGGACGGCGCAGCAGATGCGGAATTTTCTGGACATGCGCAACGTCATGCTGCCCGAGCACCGGCAAAGGCTGACGCTGGAGCTGACCGAAAATGCCGATGAAACCTGGGACTATGCAATGCGCCTCGACGGCAATCTGCTGCGGGAGCACAAGGGCATACAGGAAGAAGCCAACATCGCCGAGCTGAAGCACACGCGCAACGCCATCGCGGTCGATGACTATCTTTGCAAGCTGCAGAACTACGCCCCGACAGCGGCCAGTCTGGTCCACCGCAGCGACAGCTTTCTCATCGAACAGGGCAAGACAGGGGACTGCTACGCGCTGGCCACGATGATGGGCATCATGACCAACCCGGCCACGCAGAAAAGGGTCGAGGGCATGGCCGAAGTCATGCAAGACAATCAGTTACGGCTGACGCTCGAGGTACGGCCGGACGCCTCCAACATACGCGACACCGACCGGTTGGACCCCGACAGGAGCCTGGAGCTCGATATGGAAACCTTGGCGACCATCTGCGCGGATGACGCCGAACTGGCCCTCATGCGCGACAAAGGCTATGACCTGTCGTTGAAGAATGACGTTTTGCAGGTGGATATCAGTGAAGACAAGCTCAAGCAAATCATTGGCGAAACCCGCTCGGCCCATACCAACTCACTGATCGTCAACATCCTCGAGCATTTCTCCGGAAACCTGCTGCTGCGCCTGGACAAGGTCGCCGAGGAAACGGCGTTCACACAGCTGGAAAAGGACGGCGCCGCGGATTCCGGGTTCGCGCTGATCGACCATGCCAGGGTACGCCACAGCGGCCTGCGTTCCGACCGCGAATCCATCCTCGCCCACAAGGACAGAGCGGGCAACTATGACCCGCTGATCGCCAACCTGCTGGGATATGGTGGAGGGTCACTCTCGCTGAAACCCCGCAGCGTTGAAGAGCTTTCGACTCAGCTGAAGCATTTCGATCGCAGCGAGCGTTGCCTCGCCTCAGGCGGCGCCAAGGGATTCGTCTATGTCGGCATGAAGTACGGCCAGGCCGACGCACACGGCGCCATCCACGGCATGCATGCACTGCTGCTGCAGCAGATCGAATACAACGCGGATAAACAACCCGTCGGCGTGTATCTGCAAAACCCTTGGGGAAATCGCAGGGAGCCCGAGTACTACAGCCTTGCCGACCTGATGGGACGCAAAGTCAATTTCGCCCAATACTATCCGCTGGACCTCTAGCCGCGCCTACTGCGGCTGGTAGCCGCTCTTGCGGATGATGGCCGACCAGGCGCGCGTATAGGCCTGCTCGCGCTTGGCCAGCTGCTGCGGCGTCATATGGCCCACGGTCAAGCCCAGCGCCACCAGTTGCTCGCGCACATCCCGCATCTGCAACACCTTGGCCGTGGCGGCCGAGAAGCTGTCGATGAAAGCGGCCGGCGTGCCCTTGGGCGCATACACGCCGTAGTAGGGCATGTCTTCATAGCCCTTGACGCCTTGCTCGGCCAGCGTGGGCACCTCCGGCATCGCTGCCTGGCGCTTGTCGCCGAGCACGGCGATCACGCGCAGCTTGCCCACGCGCTGGTGTTCGATGAAGTCCTGCACCGCGCCTATGCCCGCCGGAATCTGGTTGCCCAGCATGTCGGCCAGCATGGGCGCGCTGCCGCGGTAAGGCGCGGCCACCAGATCGAGCTTGAAATGTGACGACAGCTGCTGGACCAGAAATTCGGGCGTGGACGCGGGTGCGGGAATGCCCACCGCGCTCTTGCCGCCCTGCTGGCGCACCCACTCCACGTACTCTGCCAGGTTCTTGGCCGGCGTCTGGCTGGAAACGGCCAGCGCGTTCACGAACGTCGCGATGCCGACCACGGGCACGAAGTCCTGGTCAGGCTCGAAGCCCGGCTTCTTGATGACCTGCGGCAGGATGGAAATGGTGTGGTCGTGCGTCAGGAACAGCGTATGGCCGTCGGCCGGCGCGGTCTTGAGCAACTGCGCCGCGATCTGCCCCCCGGCACCCGGGCGGTTGTCCACCAACACGGGCTGGCCCAGCTCGTCACGCAGCTTTTCCGCCAGCAGACGGGCGATCGCATCCGAGCCGCCGCCCGGTGGAAAGCCCACCAGGATGCGTATGGGCTGCGGGGCCGCCTGGGCCCCGCCCCAGACGGACAGGGCGGAGACTGCAGCGGC
>JAMNYN010000027.1 GCA_023622805.1 Pseudomonadota bacterium
GCGCAGGCGTAGCGAATGACTCGCCGCCCGGCCAAGGCTTCAGCGCAGGCGCGGCTCCAGGGGATGCAGATGCGGCGCCACCACCTGGCCGAGCCAGTTCAGCAGCGCTGTCACGCGTGGCGCGATCTGCCGGCGGTGCGGGTATAGCAAGGACACCGCCATGGGCGGCGCGCAGAACTCGGGCAGGACGGCGACCAGCAGGCCCTGGTCCAGCAGCGGCTGCGCGCCATAGCGGGGCGCCTGGATCAGGCCCAGTCCCGCCACGCAAGCCGCCTGGTAGGCATCCGTGCCGTTGACCACGAGCGCGCAGCGCATGGGCTGGACCAGCGTCTCTGTACCTGCCTGGTATTCCCAGCCCGCGCCCTGCATGCCGAGCTGGCTGGCGTAATGAATGATGCGGTGCTCAGGCAGCTCGGCCAGGCTGCGGGGCGTGCCGTGCGCTGCCAGGTAGGCCGGGCTGGCCAGATTGCACATGGGCAGCAGGCCCAGGGGGCGGGCGATCAGCTCGGTATCGGCCAGCGGGCCTATGCGCAGCACGCAGTCAAAGCCCTGGTGCACCAGGTCCACGCGGTGGTCGCTGGTGCTGATGCCCACTTCCAGCAAGGGATGGGCCGCGAGGAATTGCGGCAGCTGGGGAATGATCACATCCCGGGCCAGGGCGTTGGGCAGATCAACGCGCAATGTGCCGCGCAAGCCGCTGGCCGCGGGCTGGAACATGGCTTGCAGCTGTTCCGCGTCGGCGATCAGCTCCTTGCAGCGCGCAAGGAATTGCTCGCCATCGGCCGTCAGCCGCACCTGGCGCGTGGTGCGCTGCAGCAGGCGCGTGCCCAGCTGCAACTCCAACTGCTGCACGGCGGTGGAAACGCGGCCCTTGGTCAGCCCCAGTTGCTGCGCCGCCAGGGTGAAGCTGGCGCGTTCGGCGACGCGGCAAAAGATGCGCAGGGCGTTGAGATCCATGGCTGGATTGTATTTTTTTAGAGAACAGTCTGGGCGCGTTTTGGCGGTTTATCTCTTTCCTGTGAACGCCTAAAGTCCCATCTTCCTTCCACTTTCAGCGAGACCGCCATGAACGCATCCTCCCCCCGCATCGCCTTGGTGACCGGCGCAAGCCGTGGTCTGGGCCGCAGCGAAGCCCTGCATCTGGCCCGGCAAGGCGTGCACTTGATCATCACCTACAAGGACAACGCGGCCCAGGCGCAGGAAGTCGTGCGCGAGATCGAAGTCCTGGGCAGCCGCGCCGTGGCGCTGCGCCTGGACGTGGGGGACAGCAAGCGCTTTGCGGCCTTCGCGCAAAGCGTCAAAAGCACGCTGGCCGACACCTGGCAACGCGCGCAGTTCGACTATCTGGTGAACAACGCGGGCGTGGGCGTCATGGCGCCGTTTGCCGAAACCACCGAAGAGCAGTTCGATCTGCTGGCCGATGTTCACCTCAAGGGCACGTTCTTCCTGACGCAAAAGCTGCTGCCCTTGATCCGCGACGGCGGCCGCATCGTCAACACTTCTTCCGGCCTGGCCCGTTTCAGCTTGCCGGGCTACGCCGCCTACGCGGTGATGAAAGGCGGCATCGAAGTGCTGACGCGCTACCTGGCCAAGGAGATGGGCCCGCGCGGCATCAGCGTCAACACCATCGCGCCCGGGGCGATCGAGACCGACTTCGGCGGCGGCGCGGCGCGCGACAACGCCCAGGTGAATGCCCACATCAGCGGCCTGACGGCCCAGGGGCGCGTAGGTCTGCCCGACGACGTGGGCGGCGCGGTGGCGGCGCTGCTGGCCGAAGGCAACCACTGGGTCACGGGCCAGCGGATTGAAGTGTCGGGCGGGATGATGCTTTGAGTGCGGCGGTGGCGACCCCAACGCTGGCTGCGCAACACCCGTGGGTCCAAGCTAATCCCGGTACTTCTTAGGCATAGGGTGTGTGCGGCAGTCGAATGGTCCGTCCTCCCCGCTGCCCCGGATATGCGTCACGAAGAACTGCCGCTTCGCCTGGGCGGTGAGCAGCCCTTGCACGGTGGCGGAGTCGATTTGACAGTAGTGGTAGTAGGTCGTTTTCAACCGGATGAGCATGTAGCGCTCGGCTTTGTCATAGCAGATCCGCGAAATATCACTGTGGTCTTTCACTGCGGAGCAAGCGAAGGAGTCCAGCGCGACGGCACCGTGGTACTTGACCTGCACGGTTTCCGCCGCAGCGATCTGGCACGCCAAGAAAAGCATTGAAAGAATGAGCGATCTCAAAACATGATCTCCTTGGGGGCCGCGGGCTGCAGACATTGCCGCGGCTGCGGTTGCCTGCTCCCCGCCGGGCTGGGATTGCCTGGCGGCTATTCCAGCGTGAATCCAATCTTCAGGGCCACCTGCCAGTGCGCCACCTTGCCATCGACCACATGGCCGCGCGTCTCGGTGATGGTGAACCACTGGATGTTGCGTACCGTCTCATGCGCCTTGGCGATGGCGGTGCTCACGGCCTCTTCGATGCTGACGCTGGAAGAACCGGTCAGTTCAAGCAGCTTGTAGACATGGTTGCTCATGGCATGACTCCCCAAAGTGGATGTGGCTGTCCGGCAAAAGCTTATGCGCTTTGTGCGGCGAACACAAACCCCTGATCTGGGGATGCCGACCGCCAGGAGCCACCGGTCTCAGTCGCCGCCCGCCCGGGTCGCCCCGTCATGGCCGCTCTCGCGACAGACAATGTCTTGTATCCACGGCCCAATCCGCGCCAGCCGCTGCTGCGTGGAAAGGTCCCCTTCCAGGCAAAGAACCGGGCATTTGCGCGCCGCCAGCCAGGCGCGTTGCCTGGCCAGGCTGCGGCCTTCGGGCGGGCCGACGTCGTACTGCGCGGCCCATTCCAGAAACTCCGGGTCGGCCTTGCCATACAGCCGCAGCTCGCGCTCACGCAGGCGCGCCAGGCGCAAGGCGGAGTCGACGTAGAGAAAGACGATGCCTTGACATCCTCACCGCCCTGAAGAGACGGTGATTCCTTCTGCAAGACGGCGATGTCCCGCCGCGAGAATGTTCTTTGCGGCGTTGGTGTCGCGATCGTGTTCCGCTCCACAGCTGCTGCAAGTCCACTCTCTTATTCGCAAACCTGCTCTACCTTTCGGACTGCTGGCAGGAATGGCTCCGCAGCACGAACAAGTCTGGGTGGTGTAGCTTTCGTTGAGTACCTCGAAGACGATACCGGCCTGATGGCTCTTGTATTCCAACATCGTCTTGAGCATGGCCCAGCCCGCGTCCAGCGTGCTCTTGGCCATCCTGGTTTTGACCAGCTTTGCGCTGGCCACGTCGCCCACGAAGATGGCGGCGTTGTTTTTTACCAGTGCGCTGCTGAACTGGTGCAGCTCATCTTTGCGCTGGTTTTTGATCTTGGCGTGGATGGAACGGGCGCGCTTTTTCTTCTTCGCCCGCTGCGCAATGCCCAGCGCTTGCTCGTGGCTGCGATACCAGCGGCCTTCGATTTTCTCGCCCGTCGACGTGGTGGCGCACTCCTTGAGGCCCAGGTCCAGGCCCACGGCTGCTGTGCCGAGCGATGGCTTGCTCTGCACTTGCACCACCACATTGAAATACCAGCGTCCCCGGCTGTCTTCGCTGAACGAACCGGCGCGCAGTTCGTACTTGGCAAGGCCGTAGCTGTCCCACAGGCTCAATTGCTGGCCAGCAAAGTGGATTTGCCCCGCCTTGTATTTGGCATGTCCGCCCTTGAATGGAATCCAGCCCAGAGAATACTTGGCCGATTTTGGATTGCTGACACGCCAGTTGAGGCGGGTTCTCTTGAACTGCTTGCGCCGCGTGGCGTACTCCACGCACACCAACTGCACCGTGCCACTGCCCACGCTCACGCCGTCGCACTTGCTGAATCCCGCCGTGAGTTTTTGCAGGTCGTAGCCTGAGAGATATTTGGGTTTGCCCTGGAAAGGTCGCGCAGCCTTGGCTGAAATGGCGTTGATATGGTTCCAGACCTGATTGACCTCGCGCGCCATTTGACGCAGCACTTTGGCGTGCCTGTCTTTGATACGAAGTTGCAGGGTTTTGGTGCAATCCATGGCACAGAATTCATGGGTCTATGACAAACGAACACGACATCAGATCAGGAAGACCCCGCGTTTTTATAATGCACGTTTT
>JAMNYN010000740.1 GCA_023622805.1 Pseudomonadota bacterium
GACGCTGCTGGCGTTCGGCATGTATGGCGAAGTCCTGCCGGCGCAAAACGGCGCGCCGGTGCGCCTGGTCGTGCCCTGGAAGTACGGCTTCAAAAGCGCCAAGAGCCTGGTCGCCATCCGCCTCACCGACAAGCAGCCGGGCACGGCCTGGAACAAGGCCGCGCGCAACGAGTACGGCTTCTACTCCAACGTCAATCCCGACGTGCCGCATCCGCGCTGGAGCCAGGCGACCGAACGGCGCATTGGCGAAGGCGGACTGTTCGCCAAGAAGCGCAAGACGCTGCTGTTCAACGGCTATGGCGAACAGGTCGCGCAGATGTACGCGGGCATGGACCTGAAACAGCAGTTTTGACCCACCCCCGCTGATGCCTGCCGTACTTTCGCGCTGGAAAGCCTGGCTCATGCACCCGGCGGCCAAGCCGCTGCTGTTCGTGCTGTGCCTGCTGCCTTTTGCCAACCTGTTTGCAGGCGCCGTGTTCGACATGCTGGGGGCCAACCCGGCCGAAGCCTTGATCCGCGCCATGGGCGACTGGACGCTGCGCTTTCTGTGCGTGGTGCTGGCGGTCACTCCGCTGCGCGTCCAGCTGGGCCTGCCCGCGCTGGCGCGCTTTCGGCGCATGCTGGGCCTGTTCGTGTACTTCTATGCGGTGCTGCACCTGCTGTGCTACGCCGTGTTCGACCAGGGGTTGGACTTCGGCGAAATCTGGCTCGACATCCTCAAGCGCCCCTTCATCCTGGTGGGCATGCTGGCTTTTGGCCTGCTCACGGCCCTGGCGCTCACTTCACCCCACCGCATCACCCGGTGGATGGGGGCGCGCCGCTGGCAGCGCCTGCACCGCTGCGTGTATGCGGTGGCCGGTCTGGCCATACTGCATTTCTTCTGGATGCGTGCCGGCAAGAACAACTTCACCGAGGTGGCGGTCTACGGCGCCATCCTGGCGCTGCTGCTGGGCTGGCGCCTGCAGCGCTGGCTGCGCAAGCGCTGGGCCACGGTCCGGCCAGAGGTCAGCCGTTGACTGCTCGCAAGGGCGCGTGGGTCTGGCGCGTGACCGGGTCGATCACGGCCATGGGCAGCTGGTAGGCGCGCTGGTCGAACAGGTCGATGCCGCAGGCCAGCTGTTCCAGCCAGTCGAAGAAGGCTTCGATCGCCGGCCGTCCCTGGATGGGCGCGCCATGCTGGGGCACGAGCATGGCGATGTCGAGCTGGCGGGCCATGTGCACCCACAGCCGCAGGATCTTGTTGGACACCATGTAGCGCCGGTGAAAACCTTCCATGCGCGCGATGTGCGGGCCCAGGTCGGTGATGGGCACGGCAGCCTGGGCGCCGGACACCATGGACACGCCCAGATCGCCGGTGAACAGGATCCGGCTGACCGGGTCGTAGAAATGGAAATTGCCTTCGGAATGCAGAAAGTGCGCGGGCAGCAGCACCAGCTCGTGCCGACCCAGCGGCAGGCGTCCGCCGGAGTCGGGCACGCCGATGATGCGCTCGTCCGTTTTGCCGACCTTGGTGAAATGCGGCACGAACCGTTCCCAGACGCGCGAGATCACCAGCGAGGCCTTGGTGCTGGTCATCCAGCGGTCTAGCGAGGCGATGATGTCCGGGTCGGCGTGGGAGGCGATCACATACGACAGCCGGGACGGCGCGAAGTGGCGCGTCATGCCCATGAACAATTCGTTGAACGCCAGATTGCCCCCGGGGTCGATGATGGCGCCGGTGTCGCCGTCGACGATGAGGAATTGGTTGGCCTGCACGGCCTGGCCATCTTCCTCGATCAGGTCGCAGAACATCAGGCAGGCATGGTTTTTGTCACGGTACAGCTCAATCGGCATGGCGGGGCAATCCAGCGGAAATGCCGACTGTAGGCGCCGTAGCGGCGCGCAGGCTTGATCTGGGTCAAGCCCCAGGCCTTGGGCGGCCTGTGGGCTCAGCGGCCGCTGGAGGGCTGCTGTGGCACGCCGGACGTGTCCACGCTGGGCACCTCGTCGCCGAACTTGAGCCGCAGTGTTTCGGGCAGGGTGGCGCGCTGCGCAGCCTCGGGTGCCGTGGGCAGAAACAGGGGGCCGCGTTGGCCGCAGGCTGCCAATGACGCCGCACAGAGCGCAAGGGCAAAAGTCCTGACTAGAATTTGGGAAGCTATCAACATGTGCAAATTGTAATGAACGACCTTGAATTCCTGGATTGCGCTGAAAAACTTCTGCTGGCCGTGGAGCAGGGCTGTGACCGCATCAATGACGAATCGGATGCGGATATCGATGCCCAGCGCACGGGGGGCATGGTCACGCTGACTTTCCCCAATCGCAGCCAGATTGTGATCAACCTGCAAAAGCCTCTGCACGAAGTGTGGCTGGCCGCCAAGGCCGGTGGCTTTCACTTTCGTTTCGATGCCGATCAGGCCTGTTGGATGGACACGAAGGGTGCGGGCGAGTTTTTTGCCGGCCTGAGCCGCTACGCCTCCGAGCAATCGGGCCTGGAGCTGACTTTCAAGGCCTGAGCAGACAGCAGGCTGGCCTGGCGCCGTGCATGTCAAGGCCCCAGGCCGAAGCCGGGGCTGCCGACGTTCTTTGCCGGCACGTATCAGGTGG
Source organism: Pseudomonadota bacterium (assembly GCA_023622805.1). Taxonomy (GTDB): domain Bacteria; phylum Pseudomonadota; class Gammaproteobacteria; order Burkholderiales; family Burkholderiaceae_C; genus Comamonas; species Comamonas bellezanensis. Next base: position 2,587 of record JAMNYN010000740.1, read on the forward strand.
CGTTCTGACGGGGGCAGTGGCGCCTGTCAGCGCCAATCTCTACCAGTAATCGGAAAGCGCATTTGTGATTTGAATTTTCTGGGAAATCTCATTGAGCTGCGCAGCGCTCATTTTCCCCAGTAAGGACGCACGCATCCTTTCCGCTGGAATATCGTTTTGGTCGGTGTCATTTTCGTCTAGAGGCAGATCTCCGACAGGCCGATTGATTGGACGATGCGAGCGATCGATATCCGGGAGGTTTTGCTCATTGCCATCCCGGATTTTTTTCTCGGTTGCTTCAATTTGCTTTTTCGAAGAAGCCTGGCTTGCCTTGAGAAAATCGTCCACTTTCGCCAGCGCCAGGTCACGTTCGGCGCCTGCAGGCAGCTTCTTGCTGATCTCCTGCTTGAGTTCACTGCAGCGGTCTTCCAGAACGGCGGATTCCATCTCCAGCCTGTGCAATTTCTCGTGGTTGCCGTAACGCATCATGCAATCATCGATGTAAGGCTCATCCATGATCGTTCGGAGTCTTTCGTCGACGTTGAGTGGCTGGCTGCTGCCGGCACCCTTCGAGCTCGACAACTTGGCCAAATCCGTCAAGGATTTCAACTGCGTAGAGAGGGCATCCTCGAGCACAAGACTACGCAGCATTGCCTTGTCCTGCGCCGCATCCATCGAGGAAGGTTTGCTGGAGACTTCGAAAGTCGGGGCCGTGTTCGCCGTACCGATTGAACCTATGCTCATAGCTATGTTTCTTTCACTGGAAATGAGTTGATTCAAAGCATTTGATGAAGCCGGTGCGAATTCTTGCGCACCATTGTGTTCAATGAGGCGTTTTGCATTTTTACGTCTTGCTGAATGCACTCCGTTTCACGCTGAATTTGTTCTCGCACCTGGGCCACGTCCTCAGCGGGCATCCTCTCCTCCAGAAGGGCAATGGCATCGCCCTCTGCCAATCCATTCTGTGCGCGAAACTCCCTGGCTTTTTCAAGCGCACGGTGGGCTTTGACAATCGCCAGCTCCAATGCTTGCGCAACTTGAGCCGCGGTGGACTGGTTCATCACTATCTCCTTGTGCAGTGGAACGCTTCAATGCATTGAACTCTTGGGGGATTTAGTAACGCGCGCAAACCGCGAGTTCCACGCAAAGGCTTTTTTGCAAAAGGGGACGCGGACGCGCGGCTGCAGACTTCGGGCGAAGCCATCGCCCGAGAGCGTTGATGGAGGACCGGGAGGGGAGTTGCGCCCGCGTATCCGGACTGGATATGGGGCGCGCTGGCGGCTGTCTTATCGCTTCAGTGCACGGTCTGGCCGTCACTGACGATGCAAAGGAATGCGCCCCCGCCCTGGGGGCTGCATTCTTCAGTTGCGGAAAAGATCAAGAATGCGGTTGCGTTCTTCTGGTGCGGGTGGCGCGCTGCCGTTGCCCGGTGCCGGCCCGTCTTCCAGACCCAGGCTGCTGACGCCTGCGTTGCGCGCATTTTCTTCGTAAAACCATTCGCCGCCGACGTTGACCACGCCAGGAGGAACGGGCAACTCGGCCACGGGA
>JAMNYN010000216.1 GCA_023622805.1 Pseudomonadota bacterium
TTGTGTGTCGCCGGACGTCGTCCCGTACCAGAACTCGCCCTTCTTCGTCAGTGCCATTGATACTGTTCCATTCTTCAAGGTGGGCTTCCCGGCAGACCTGACGCCAGGCTTGCCGCTATCATCTGGATTTTGCCTGAAGGCACGGTGAATCGTCGTCAAGGGGCCGGGTCGGGGTGGTCGCCGACAAGGGCTGCGGAAATCCTTGAATGCCGATTCTTGGAGATTGCAGCCAGAGACCATCAAGTTCAGCTGTTGATCGCCGCCGACATTCGATGTTGAAGCTCCTACGGCAGCTCTCAGCCTGAAGCCGACGTCTGAAACCTAGGTCGGCTTTGCAGCGGTAGCTGCTGTTCATGACCGCATCGCGACCTATCATTCACCGCTCCATAGCGGTCATACGGGCACCAATGCTGGCGGCTGCCCAACGACGGGTTTCAGGTCATCCGCCGACAGTGATGTCAGTTGCAGCCCGAAGGGTGCTGGAAGTCCGCTATCACGACTCATGAACGGGTGCTGGCGACTCACAGCAGGCATTCGACCTCAGTTTCAACCTGCCCGAAATCGGACGTTTGCGGAGGTTGGATGAGGCAGGCAACTTTCGTTGCCAAAGCGGACAACGACGTCGCCTCGATATCGCGGATGACGGGCGTGATAGATACCCCCTGCGATTAAGATACGTCCTCATTCCTGGGGAGGATAAAAATGAGAATCCGGCTCGACAAAATCACCATCAATCACTTCAAGCAAATTGAAACGCTTGAAGTTGATCTTCAACCTATCACTGCTTTGGTGGGCGGCAACACCAGTGGTAAAAGCAGCGCACTCCAGGCGGCACAGCTCGGCGTCTCAATTCTGCAAGCTGCGTTCCGTAGAAAGGCAAACGGCAGATTTGAGTTTGAAGGCACCGTTGCGAATGATGCAGTCCTCTTTAGACCAACCGATCGACTGCTCGACTTACGGCGCGGCTTGCCAGCAACCCAAACTCGTGGCTTCTCAATAGCCTATGGCGGCGTCGATCTAGACACGGGCGCTGCAAAACAACTCACCATCGAAGTCCGCCGCGGAAAGAACGCCAACATCGCCATAACTCGCTCTGGGGACGACGACTTGGCCGAGGTGCTAGCAGACCCTGATCGCCCCTTTTCCATCCTCACCCCTGGTCTTTCAGGTATCCCAGTGAGAGAAGAGTGGCGAACCAAGGGAGCGATGGACGCCGCCGTCATGCATGGCGACGCAAATCTTTACTTGCGAACCGTACTTGACCACTTGTTCACTCGCGGGCTGGACGAGATGGCTAGGACAGCCTGGAGACAAGGGCGAGACATTGCCCTTCTTCCCATCAACAGCGGTTGGCAGACCTTCTCGACACTTCTGGATCGATGCTATGCAGGCTGCCGAGTCATCGTAGACCACAACCCGCAGCGCGATAGACATGTCAAAGTAGAAGTTGAATTCAGCGGGGCATGCGTCCCCCTCGACATGGCGTCAACGGGGATGCTGCAGGTCATTCAAATCATCGCGTACACCTGCTTTTATGCGCCGCCCCTCCTCCTTCTTGATGAGCCTGACGCGCACTTGCATGCAGACAGCCAAGGGCGCCTCTACGATGCGCTGAAAGGGGCAGCTGCAGCGACGGGGACTCGCATTCTCTTTGCCAGTCACTCGCCTCAACTGATTCAGCGACTCATGTACGATTCGGATGCTGCAGTTGTTTGGATGAGCGGCGGTGCAAAAGTCCCGGTTGACGCAGCCCAGAGACCCGCCATCCCAATCTTGATGACACTCGGTGCGCTCTCTGCAGGCGCCGATGCGTTTGACCCCGCAAGGCCAGTGATCCTCATGACAGAGGACAAACTGACACGACCAGTGACTGCTCTGGCAAAGTCCAACGGAGCCCCGGATACCCTTGCAGTCCTTTCATACAATGGCTGCGGAAATCTTCCTGCAGCCAGGCTTCTGGCAAGCATGATTACCGACATGCGCCCAGATGCTCAAATCATTCTGCACCGGGATCGCGATTTCCGGACAGAGCAGGAAATGCAGTTTGAGCTTTCCACCGCCGAGGCTGAACGGCAACGTAATGGCGTCGAGCGAGTCAAAGAAGTCTTTACTCCGCTCAACGATGTGGAACACTCGTTCGCCCAACCGGCTCACCTAAAGGCGGTCTTCGTGGAGCTCGCTCCCGAGCTGATAGACGCTGCGATTACGGATGTGGCTGCATTAAGACGCGACCATCTTGTCAACGCTGCGCGTGTAGCGCGCGAGCAGATTCGCGTGACGCTCTATGAAGTTCCGCGGAAACGTGGTAAGCCTGAATGGGCAACGTCAGGCATGCCAGACAACGCTCCTCCAATCCATGGGTTCCTTCCGGCTGACGGCCTAACACCTGTGTCGTTCGCACACGCACACGGCAAAATGTTGATGGACGGGCTGCGTCCGAAAGTCCACCACCATATCGGTGGAGCTTCGCAGGCATCGGACACTCGGATCTACACGGTTACCGATCACCTCAGTACTCCGACTTGGACGGAGTTATTCCGAGCTTGATTCAATTTTATGCATTTATGCGTGCTCGGCACGGATTCTCACTTTCCAGATTTGCAAGATAGGCATCTGGAGTGGGCTTACATCGCGCATTTGAGTTGCTACAAAGCCTCCCCTGGCGACTGGTTGCTGTTGGCAGAAACTACCAGTTCACGGTAGCGCCATGAAGCAGCCAATCAGCCGGTGCAACGTAATAGCGGCCTATTTCGCCACTAAAGAGACTCGACCAGTGCTGCCATATTTTAAAATGATTGTAACGAAAATTGCCCAAATACTACAAACTGATAACTGAGAGTACGACCCTCTCCGAACGATCGGGAACGAACTCCATCATTCCCACAGGCTTCAGGAACCTGAGCGCGTCCATAGTCTCATCATGCACATTCCTGCAGAGTCTTCTCCAGCAGATAATCTATGTAACGCATGGAGCTGAACTTCTTGCGGCGAAGCACACACTGAAGGAATTTCCGAATCCCAAGGCGAGAATGGATTTTCTATGCTCGTTTCCATACAGTGAGGTTGATCCGGTCGTTTTGTCCGTATTTGACTATGCGAGACTTCTATTTCGAGACTTATACGAGCTCAGGAACATCCTGTCGCACGAGGTTTGGGCATCCAGTGAAGATTATGACGATGCCGTCATCTTCTCCAGCCTGGACGAAAAAGCCAGGTTGTTGATGGTCTCTGGTCGGATCTGGCATGTGGAGAATGCGACCTCCCAAGAGGTTTTCGACGCCACGGTTCGGTATATTCGGAGCGTGAAAATCGTAACCAGCGCTGAGCTCCACGTTGCGATGGGCGATGCCAATTTGTGTTCATGGATTCTCATGCACATCAGCAATTTTCTCAATGAGCAGGATGCTGCGAAAAAAGCAGAAGCACGACAGCTTTTCCTTCAATACAAGGGAACGTCACACCTCTTTGCAGGCACGCCACCGACCACTGGAGCCCTAAATTTCAACGCATCCAGGAGAAAAACCATTTTGGGCTGAAAGCACTCCGCGGCAACCTGGGCGGTTTAGAGCCGTGTTTTCGCCAATTGACAGCATACTCAACATCGGTTTTTGCGTTGAACTTCCGCTTAGGGTCGACACAAGCCTGTCCCCGCCCGCACAAGCAGTCCTTCGAGCCGGTACGCGGCGAACCGCACAATCACGCGTCCGGTCACCGATGGTGAAGCGGCCGTTTAGAACAGGCAGCATTCAACGGCCGGTGTTGGCGGGTTGCTGCCGCTCAGGCACTGGACCGTGAATGACTCAGATCAGCCTGAAGCAGTTGCCTGCGCAAGCGCTTCCAAGGATTGCGGCTGGCCAGTAGTGTGGTTGCACTGATGTGCCAGGAAGCAGACACCCCGATACGCAAGCCTGGTCGCAGAAGTCAGCCATTAGCGAGGTGCACGGACTGGTGCTGCCGGCCAGAAGCAGCCACTCGATAAGTAGGAGCTTTATCGGGAGCTAGGTCACAACGCGAGTTGTTTTTTGACCCATTCGCCACCTGCTTCTTTGATCATCGCCTGCCAGTCGGAAAACTTAGATTCCTTTGCGATAAAGGCATCCAGCTTCT
>JAMNYN010000171.1 GCA_023622805.1 Pseudomonadota bacterium
GTGGTCTCTCCGCCGCTGAGCAGCACGCAAGGCGCCTTGAAGGGCTGGCCGTGGCGGGCCACGGCGCGCGCCAGAGCCGCATGCACGCGGCCCACTTCGCGCGATTCGCCTTCGATTTCATCGCTCAGCACCCAGGCATCCATGCCTGCGGCCCGGGCCCGGGCCGCGGCCGCTTCCAGGGCCTGGCGCGGGGCGGAAATCACCGCCAGCTCATGGCCTGCGAAACAGGCATCGCCGGGCTTGGGCGTCTCCAGCGCGCCGCTTTTCAGCGCCGCGCGCACGGCGTCGGGCAAGGCGATCTTCAGCCGGTCGATGATGGCCAGCGCCTGGGCGCAGGTGCCGGCATCGGCCACCGTGGGGCCGCTGGCGATGGTCGCGGGGTCGTCACCCGGCACGTCGCTGATGGTCAGCGTGACCACGCGCGCCGGCGCGCAGGCGGCGGCCAGGCGACCGCCCTTGATGCGCGACAGGTGCTTGCGCACGCAATTCATTTCCGCGATGTCGGCGCCGCTTTCGAGCAGCGCGCGGTTGATGCGCTGCTTGTCTTCCAGCGACAGGCCGTCGGCGGGCAGGGTCAGCAGCGACGAGCCGCCGCCCGAGATCAGGCACAGCACCAGGTCATCGGCCGTCAGGCCCTGGACCAGCGCCAGAATGCGCTCCGCGGCCTGCATGCCGGCCGCGTCGGGCACGGGGTGGGCCGCTTCCACCACTTCGATGCGCTCGGCCAGGCCTGGTGGACGCTGCGGAATATGCTCGTAACGGGTCACGACCAGGCCGGACAGCGGCGCATCCGCGGGCCACAGGGCTTCGACGGCCTGGGCCATGGAAGCGCCGGCCTTGCCCGCGCCTATCACCACCGTGCGCCCGCGTGGCGGCGACGGCAGGTGGCGGGCCATGGCATGCACCGGCAGGGCGCTGCGCACGGCCGTGTCGAACAGCGCCAACAGGAATTCGCGCGGCTGCTCCTGGGGATCGGGCAGCACGCTTGTCTCGGAAATAGTTGTTGTAGTCATGGCTCGTCATTGTGCATGGACAGCACGCCGCCACAAAACAGCTCAACGCGTCTCCGACCTATCGCTCGTACCACCCGTAGTAGCCCATGCAACCGGCGCGATCCAGCAAGGGACACCGAGCAAGGGCCGCCCCGCAGCGATGGTGTCGTCCCTAGCCGGGCGCCCCCCTCCACCGAAGGTTGAGAGGGGGAAGCGGGGGCCGGCCATCCGGCGATAGCAGCTCAGGGCGTACTCACTTTACCGGTGCCCCGCCCTCATACCAGCGCTTGACCAGATCGCGGTCCTCGGCCGTCAAGGCGCCGGGGTTGCCGAACGGCATCTTGCGCAGCACCACCACCTGCTGGTAGATCTGCGCGGCATGGCTCTTGACCTCATCGGGCGCGTCGAGCTTGACGTTCTTCTGGGCCAGGGTCGCGCTGCTGTGACAGACCACGCAGTGCTGCGTGAAGAACGGGCCCAGCTGCTCATAGCCCGGAACGGCGGCGGCGGCAGCGGGAGCAGTTGCAGCGGCGACCGCAGGAGCAGGTGCCGCCACCGCCGCGCTCGGCGCCGGCTTGAGCCATACGGCCGTTCCCACCAGCACCAGCACGCCCACCAAGGCATAAGGCCAGGGGTGGCCGTTGCGACCGAGCTTGTAGCCGTGGCGCATGACGAAGAACTGGCGAATGGCCGCGCCGGCGAACATCATCAGGATCAGCACCAGCCAGTTCTGCGCATGGCTGTACAGCCAGCCATAGTGGTTGGACAGCATGGCAAACAGCACCGGCAGCGTGAAATAGGTGTTGTGCACGCTGCGCTGCTTGCCGCGCTTGCCGTGGATGGGATCGACCGGCCGGCCTTCCTGCAAATCCTTGACCACCGTGCGCTGGCCGGGAATGATCCAGAAGAACACGTTGGCGCTCATGGACGTGGCCAGCATCGCGCCCATCAGCAAAAAGGCCGCCTGGCCGGGAAAGATATGGCAGGCCAGCCAGGCCGCGACGCCGACCAGCACCAGCACCAGGCCGCCGACGATGGCATCGCCGCGTGGCTTGTTGCCGAAAACCCGGCAGATGCCGTCATACAGCAGCCAGAACACCACCAGAAAGCCCAGCGCCGCGGCGATGGCCGCATGCGGGTGCAAGGCCTGGGGGTTGGACGGATCGACCAGATAGATGTTGGCGTTCCACAGATAGGACACCGTCAGCAGGGCAAAGCCGCTGAGCCAGGTCGTATAGCTTTCCCAATAAAACCAGTGCAGGTGGTCGGGCAGCTTGGGCGGGGACACCGCGAACTTGACCGGGTGGTAGAAGCCGCCGCCGTGCACGGCCCACAGCTCGCCGCTCACGCCCTGCTTCTTCAAGTCCTCGTCCTGCGGCGGCGTGAGGCTGCTGTCGAGGAACACAAAGTAGAACGACGAGCCGACCCAGGCGATCGCGGTGATGACGTGCAGCCACCTGAGCAGCAGATTGGCCCAGTCGAGAAAATAACTTTCCATAGCGCTCAACCTTGGCAGCGCGAAGCTGCCGTAAAGATCCACCTGCTCACCACTGCGGGCGCTCTGAGCAGAAGAAAGTGTCGCGCACCTGCGGTGGCCGAACCACCGACTCGGGCACCGCTGCGACCTGTCTGTTGGCGCGAGTGTATACAAAAGTTGTGCCGTTTCCGCGCTGCACCACCCCCTGTTTTCCCGCACTGTTGCAGTGCAGCCGCCTTCCCCAGGCTGGGGCGCGGCGCGGCGGTGCCGAGCGGCAAAAGTCCGGCGCATTCGCAAGCGCTCACATCAAAAATGCATTGCGATCCATAGATAGCGTAACGCTATGAATGCTGCCGAACACGATTGATGCAATTGCCCGGCGACCCTGTATCAGATCGTATTGACATGATTTATGATGAACTGAAATACCGAACACAGTTCCAAAAAATAGAACCGAGACACATACGCCCATGAGCATTCTGGAAAACGTACAGCGCCTGCTGACGGTGTACGCACAAGGGGTCACCGACCTGAGCTTCACCGAAGTGGCCGAGCAACTGGCCCTGCCCAAAAGCTCGGCTTCCCATTTGCTGCACCAGATGCACCGCTTCGGTCTGCTGGAACAAAACCCCAAGACACGGCGCTACCGCACCAGCACGCTGCTCGCCCAGGCTGTGCATTCCCAGCACCACAACAACTCCTGGGATGAGCAGTGCTGGCAGGTGCTCGAACAGCTGTCCGAACGCACGGGCCTCACGGCTTACCTTTCGACGCTCAACGGCGCGCAGACCATGGTCATCCAGCGCCTGGACGGACGCTCGCCGGTGCAGGTGGTGTCGTCGCCGGGTGCGCTGCGCCCGGCCTGCGACACGGCCATGGGCCGGGCCATGCTCGCCCGCCTGGACCTGGCCGAATTCCACGCCTTGTACGGCAGCGATGCCCAGCTCCCGCTGGAGCCGCCCAGCCAGGCGCGGCTGGCCAACGTCGGCGCGCTGGCCCAGGAAGTGGCTACCGCGGCACGCCAGCAGCACGCGGTGCTGATAGATGCCGCATTGCCGGGCGTGGGCGCGGTGGCTGCCGCCGTGCGCCACCCTTCCAGCGGCGAATTGCGCGGTTTTTGCGTGTCGTTCGTGGCCGGCGTTCATTCACCCATGGATGCCGCCTCCGTCAACCACTACCGCCAGCTGATGCTCGAAGAAGTCGGCGCCCTGGGCCGCCGGGTCAGCGACCGCTACTGGACCGAACCCGCCCTGCCTGTCGCGCAGTGGTCTCCCTCCCTGTGAGCTTTTCACCCATGCAACTCCTCCTCCTGAGCAACTCCAGCAGCCCCCAGGGCTTTCTGACCCACGCGCTGCCAGCGATCACCGAATGGGCCCAGGCCCCGGCCGACGGCGCAAACGTACTGTTCGTGCCCTACGCCGGCGTGACGCGCGGCTGGGATGACTATGCGACCCTGGTCGCCGACGCGCTGCGCCCCGCGGGCCTGCGCCTGCGCTCGCTGCACCAGGAGGCCGATCCCGACGACGCCCTGCAAGCCATTGCCGGCGCCAGCCACATCGTGGTCGGCGGCGGCAACACTTTTGCGCTGGTGCGCCAGCTGCGCCAGACCGGCCAGCTCGCCGCC
>JAMNYN010000041.1 GCA_023622805.1 Pseudomonadota bacterium
CACCGCGCTGCGCTCTAAGGTGCGCAGCGCGAAATTGCAGCCTGCGGGCGCCCCCAATGTGGCGAGCAGCTGCGGCTGATTGCGCAGGTCTATGACCTGCAGCATTTCGTCGCTGTCAAAGCCGATGTAGAGGCTGTAGAGCTGGGATTGCGCCTGCACGGCAGCCAACAGCAGCGCCATCAGTTTCGGCCGGTCCAAGCGGCCGGCGCCGTCCACACCGGTCAGCGGCATCGCGGCCAGGAATTGCACGGCATTGCTGGTGGTGGTCAGCACGTCCTGCAGCTTTTGCGCGTTGCGCTGGGCCACCTGGAGGAACAAGTCCTGGGCAGTCTCGTCCGCGGACGTGCGCAGCCGCACCTGGGTCAAGCCCGCCACCAGCGCAGTCATGACGACGAGACACAGCGCCATCAACAACGCCATCAACAGGTGCAGACGAATCCGCGAGCCTTGGAACAACTGGGTCATGGCATGGACTCCAAGCACAACAGTGCAGTCCGGCCATTCTGTAGAAAATCGCGCCGGCCCCCAGCATGATCCCGCGTGCTTGACCATGTTTCACCATTCCAGCGCCCGAAAAAACCCGGCGATTGCCGGGTTTTTCAGCGTTGGCGCGCGCTGCGCCTCACTCGTGGCGCAAGGCCTCGATGGGGTCGAGCCGCGCCGCGCGCCGCGCCGGGAAGTAGCCGAAGACCACGCCGATGACCGCGGAGAACACAAAGGACAGCAGGTTCACGCCCACATTGAACACATAGGGCACGCCCATCACGCCGGTCAGCGCCATCGAGGCCACGGTGGCCAGCGCAATGCCGACCAGGCCGCCCAGCGCCGCGAGCACCACGGCTTCGATCAGGAACTGCAGCAGCACTTCGCGCTCAAGCGCACCGATGGCCAGGCGCAGGCCGATTTCGCGCGTGCGCTCGGTCACGCTGACCAGCATGATGTTCATGATGCCGATGCCGCCGACCAGCAGGCTCACGCCCGCGACCGCGCCCAGCAGCATGGTCAGCACCTTGGTCGTGCCCGACAAGGTGTCGGCCAGCTGCTTGGTGTCGAGGATGTTGAAATTGTCCTCGTCCGATTCCGCCAGCTTGCGCAACTCGCGCAGCAGCTGGCGCAGGCTGGCCTTGACCCGTTCTGGCTCGCTGCCGTCTTCCATCGACACCAGCAAGGTGTTGATGCGCTTGGAGCCGGTGATGCGCCGCTGCAGCGTGTTCAGCGGCACCAGCACCATGTCGTCCTGGTCGTTGCCGAAAGCCCCCTGACCCTTGGATTCGAGCACGCCCACCACTTCGCAGGAAAACGCTTTCACGCGCATTTGCTCGCCCACAGCATCGGCATCGGCGAACAGCTCGCGCCGCACCGTCGCGCCGATGATGCATACCGCCGAGCCCGCGCGGATTTCATCGGCCGTGAACTCCCGGCCGGCCGCGAGCTTCCAGTTGCCGGTCTTGAGCCATTCGTTGGTGCTGCCGATCACGCTGCTCGACCAGTTGCGCCCGCCGGCGACCACCGTGGCCGTGGCGCGCGCTTCGGGCGCCACCGCAAAAATGCCGCCGATCTGCTGAGCGACCGCAGCGGCATCCGTGTCCTTGAAGGTCGGCGCGTTGCCCGTGCCCATCATGCGCTGGCCGGGGCGCACTTGCAGCAGGTTGGTGCCCAAGCCCGAAATCTGGTTCTGCACGGCCAGCGTCGCGCCATTGCCCAGGGTCACCATGGTGACCACAGCGCTCACGCCGATGACGATGCCCAGGATGGTGAGAAAAGAGCGCAGCAGGTTGCGGCGTATGGAGCGCAGCGACAGCAAGATGGTGCTGAAGAACATCAGAGCGCCTCCCCGGACGGCGCGGCCGCCAACGCCTCGCGCGCCAGCATCACCGGCGCGGGATTGGGATGGTCCGAGTCCAGCAGCCCGTCGACAAAGCGCACGATGCGCCGCGCATAGGCCGCCATGTCGGGCTCATGCGTGACCATCAGCACGGTGATGCCCAGCTCGGCGTTGAGGCGCCACAGCAGCTCCATTATTTCGCCGCTGCGCTGGCTGTCGAGGTTGCCCGTGGGCTCGTCGGCCAGCAGCACCACCGGTTCGGTGACGATGGCGCGCGCAATCGCCACGCGCTGCTGCTGCCCGCCCGACAGTTCCGAGGGCGTGTGGTTTTCCCAACCCGTGAGGCCCACGGCCGCCAGCGCCTTCTTGGCCGCGGCATGGCGCTTGGCCGTAGTCTCGCCGCGGTACAGCAGGGGCAGCTCGACGTTTTCCAGCGCCGTCGTGCGCGGCAGCAGGTGAAAGCCCTGGAACACAAAGCCGAAGAAGCGCCGGCGCAGCAGCGCGCGTTCGTCGCGCGTGAGCGTCTCCACATGCGCGCCCTTGAACAAATACTCGCCCGTGGTCGGCCGGTCCAGGCAGCCCAGGGTGTTCATGGCCGTGGACTTGCCCGAGCCGCTGGGCCCCATGATGGCCACAAAGTCGCCCTGCTCTATGCGCAGGTCCACACCTTTGAGGGCCTGGAAGGCCAGGCCGCCTTCGCCGTAGACCTTGGTGATGTTGCGCAGCTCGATCAGCGGCGTCGCGCCGGCGGGATCTTCCTGGGCCGCCGTCATTTCGCGCTCCCGGAACGCTGGTCGGTGATCACGGCCATGCCGGGCTTGAGCGCTTCGCTGTGCACTTCGGTCATGCGGCCGTCGCTGATGCCGGTGTTCACCTTCACGGCCACGGGCTTGCCGGCTTCAAGCACCCAGACATCGCGTGCGCTGTCGTGGTCTTGCGCCGCGTCCGCAGCGCCCGGGCGGCGCTGGCCGCCACCAGGGCGCGGACCGCGCGGCATGGGCATCAGCTGGCCCATGATGCCGCCGCCGCCGCTGCTCGCCGCCGCAGCCGGTACGCCCGCAGCCGGTACGCCCGCAGCCGAAGGCGTAAAGCGCAGCGCCGCATTGGGCACCAGCAGCACGTCTTCGCGCTCGGTCGAAGTGATGGTCGCGGCGGCCGTCATGCCGGGGCGCAGGCTCAGGTCTTCATTGGTCACGTCCAGCGTGGCGATATAGGTCACCACGTTGTCGGTCTTGGTCGAGCCGTAGGCGACACGCGTCACCTGGGCCGGGTAAAGGCGCGAAGGATAGGCGCTCACCGTGAAAGTGGCTTTCTGGCCGGGCTTGACGGTGCCCACATCGGCCTCGTCCACGCTGACTTCCAGGCGCAGCTTGGACAGGTCTTCGGCCAGGGTGAACAGGGTCACGGCCTGCAGCGAAGCCGCCACGGCATTGCCCGGATCCACGGCCCGGGTCAGCACCACGCCATCGATGGGCGAAGTGATGGACGCCTTGGACAGGTTGGTCTCGTCGGTGGACAGCGCGGCGCGCGCATCCTGCACCGCGGCCGCGGCCGCCAGGTCGTCGGCGATCGCCCGCTCCAGCGTGGCCCGCCCCGTGTCCAGCTCGGCCGCCGACGGCACCTTGCCGCCCGACAGGCGTGCCACCTCTTCCAGCCGGCCCAGATTGGCCCGCGCCTCCTTGGTCGTGGCCTGCGACTGGGCCTGGCGGGCCTGCGCCGAGGCCAGCGAAGCGCGCGAGCGCAGCACCTGGGCGTCGAGCTTGGCCGTGTCCAGTTCGACCAGCACCTGGCCCTTCTTCACCTTGTCATTCACATCCACGCGCACATTACGCACCGTGCCCGACAGTTCGCTGCCGATATTCACCTGGCGCGTGGGCACCAGCGTGCCGTTGGCCGCCACGGTCAGGCGCAGGTTGCCACGCTTGACTTCCTGGCTCACATACTGCGGCAAGGCCTTGGCCGCCTGCTGGGCCTGCCAGTAGGCCAGGCCCGCGCCCACGGCCACCAGCAGGGCCACGCCCACCCAGACCGAAGTGCGGCGCCACCAGGGGCGCGCCGCGGTAATGCCCAGCAGCTCGGCCTTGCTGGCGACCGGCGTGGAAGAAGAAGGTGTGGTGCTCATGCTGCGTGATCCGTTCGTCATTCAATTCGTTGCCGGCGCTGCCGCTGCGGCGCCTGCGGTGGCCTCGGCCGGCTGCGGCGTCCAGCCCCCGCCCAGCGCCTTGTACAGGCGCACATGGTCGGCCGTGAGCGTGGCCGTGGC
>JAMNYN010000767.1 GCA_023622805.1 Pseudomonadota bacterium
GCCGGTATAAGCCATATGTTCAGGGGCGCTTTCTGACGAATTTCTGCTCCAGCACTTTCTTGCCCCATTGTTCGCCGGCGCCCTCCTGCACACATTCAAAACCATGGGATTCGTACAGGTGGCGCGCGGCGGACAAGCCGCTGAAAGTCCACAAATGGGTTTCGGCAAACGCCTGGCGGTCCGCGAAATCCAGGGCCGCGGACAGCAGTTGCCGCCCCGCGCCGCTGCCGCGCAGGCTGTCATCGACGATGAACCAGCGCAGGTGGGCGGTGTGGCCGCCCAGGTCCTGGCCGTCGATGGCGATGGAGCCCGCGATCTCTCCCGCGTGCATCGCCGTCCAGATGCCGTTTTTCGGGTGCTCCAGCCGGTTGCAGAACTCGGCCAGGCCGCTCGCCACCACCGATTCAAAACGCTGGCCCAGCCCCGACTCGCGCGCGTAAAAGCGGGCGTGCATCTGGGTGATACGGGCAATCAGCCCCGTTTGGTAGCCGGGCACGATGGCGACCGCGGGAACATAGCCTGCGCTTTCGCTGTGCGCCGCAAGTGCCTGGCTGTAGAGGCTCAGCCCTGCCAGCACCGTGCGGTCCTGCCCCGGCTGCAAGCGCCCCAGCGCGTCCACCACCTGTGCACGCGCATGTGCATGGATGGCCGCAACGCGCTGCCGACCGGCGGCGGTCAAGGACAGCATCTTCAGCCGGCTGTCGCGGGCGTGCGCCTCCTCCTTCACATCGCCAGATGCCAGGAGCTTGCGCAGCATACGGCTCACGCTGGATTTCTCCAGCCGCAGACGCTGGGCCAGGTCCTTGGCGCTGAGCGCGGCGCGGTCAATCTCTATCAGCGCATGCACCGCGGAAGGCGACAGGCCTTCCCCGGCAAAACTGCCTCCCATGAACCCCCAGTCGCGCGCCATGGAGCGCGACGCGGCACGAATGGCTTCAATCAAGGACGGGTCATCGTTCACGGCACACCTCCATTTGGTTGCATGATACAACCAAATGAAGAATAGCCTGGGGGCTTTATCAAGCCATTTCAGCAGTCGTTGTCCGCGCTGCTGCGCAAAGTCTCTGTACTTTCGTTTTTCTGGCTGGGCCTATAGGCCGGGGTCGCCCATGCAGGCCTGCAGGAGAGACGTGACAAGGCTTTTTGGGTAGGGAATGAGGTCGATAGCGCTGCGACCTCGCGGGGGCTGCATAGGCTTCAGACCTTATGCATCAAGCACGCTACGGGGTAAACAGTTAGTCGAGTCAACGGCCAATCACGAGCCAGCGATGCACTGACCATAGGTGCTGGTCTCTTTTGACCAGCATTCCGCAACAGGCTGCCAGAACGCTTGGTCTGACCAGTGACAGCCACCGACTGTGGATTCAACTGGTCAATGCAACACAATGATCGCCTCGATTGATGACTGCTATACATGGCCGCTTTCATCGAAATGGTTAACAGACTAATGACACGCCATAGTCTGTGTTTCTAGGGCAGCGCTGCTGTACACCTGGTTGCGACCGTTTGATTTGGCGTGATACATGGCTGCATCTGCCTGGGCCAGCAGAGTGGATGTGTCGGAGCAGGCCGAGCCCGCTTCGGCTACCCCGACACTGATGGTGACATGCACCATGGTGTCATTTAAGGGCACCTCGATCGCTTGTACGGCAAGCCTGAGCTTTTCTGCGATCTGCACAGCCTCGTACATATCCGTACCAGCGAGCAGTACCCCGAACTCCTCGCCCCCGAGTCGACCACACAGGTCAGCTTCACGTAGCGTCGTCTTGATCCGTCGCACCACGGCTTGCAGCACCTTATCGCCTGCTGCATGGCCGTGGGTATCGTTGATCTGTTTGAAGTGGTCGATGTCTAATAACAGTGCGCACAGCGGTACTCCGTAGCGCCGGGTGTAGGTGAACAATGTGTCGGCCTGTTCCTTGAAGGCGCGAAGATTGTTCAGTCCTGTCAACTCGTCGGTGCGGGCTGCGGTGCTGGCGATGCGGTGTTCGATCTCCAACTCCCGGCGCAGCCGCAGGAGTGACTGCAACGCGCCCGACAGCTCCCGGGTAGCACGCACGACGAAGGCGGAAAACGTGAGGGTGGTCAAGGCCAGCAAGCGCTGTTCGTTGCCAGATTCGGTGAGCAGCCATAGCGTTGTTGGCAGCAGCACCAGCCCAACGGCGACTAGCGGCATGTAGCGGTAGGCCGAGTAGGCAGAAATTGCACTGCCCGCCATGCCGACCGCAAAAAAGAGAGTGATCACCTGCGACAGCAGGTTATCGCTGGACATGAGCAGTAAAGCACCAATGCCCCAAGTTCCGGCCATAAAAACCAAGGTTAGCCAATACACACCTTCCCATCGGGCTGGAGTGCGGTGGTCGGGGGCGCTGCGGCTGTACGCCCAGAACATAACCATGCGAATGGTGCCAGCCAGACATAGCGTGATGAGCCACGGTGCAATCACGCTGTGGTTACCTAAGTCTAGCTGCAACCAAGACAGCGCTAGTGCCCCACCGACGCTACCGAATGTGGCTAGAGAAGACTGGTGAAACAGGAGTTGCAACTGGTCGGTGCGCACCTGCATGGCAACTGACCCAACGGTGGGGTGCTCTGGTGCGGACAAGCTTGACATGGTCGATGTTGTGGACTGTACAGGGAATGTTGCTAGATCATACTGACGCTTGGCGAGCCGCTTCGCTTCTGAATACCGCCCAGTTTTGATTGCTGAGTATCGTCAGATGTCCGCCCTGCAAAATGAGATAGTCCCCTGAATCTCCGGACACGGTCTATCGCTTATCTTCCAGATAGGCATAGGACTGTTCGTATGGCTAGACATACAGAGACGATAGAGATCATTACTCGAGACCAGCGCAGGCGGCGCTGGTCGACCGCCGAGAAGGCGGCCTTGGTACGCAAGACGTACGAACCAGGCAGGAGCGTGTCGCTCGTGGCTCGCCAGGAGGGCTTGGCGGCCAGCCTGCTGTTCACTTGGCGCCGGCTCGAACGCGAAGGCGCGCTGGTGGCCGTCGGCGCAGGCGAAGCCGTTGTCCCGGCATCCGAAACCGGAACCAGCCAGTGCGGCCGATCGGCGGATGGCGCAGCACGCCAAGGTCTTTGACTGCATCGCGTTGCAAGCCCGCATTCTGCTGCGGCGGGTCGACAGCGCCAGCACACCCGGCGACTGTGCTGCCGTGCGGCGCCAGCAGCGTTTTCGCCCGCTGCCCAGCACCGATGCGCTGGAGGCCGAACGCGGGTCGAAGAAGAGGGAAGGAAGGACGATGGGGGTTTGTTTGTTTGATGCAGTGAATCAACCTGCAACGCCCATGTGGCAAGCTAAAAAGCTATCAAAATTGAAGTCAATTGTTACATCGCTGATACATTTACCCGTATTCAGGGCGGGCGCAGCAGAACCAGCTTGCCCGTCGAAGGCAATTTTCAATGACTACAAACTGGTATTTGACTGCCCCTTGGGATCCCGTTTCCGTCCGGCGTGGTGATGCTCTGGGCCTTCGCCCCGGAGCCGACTACTTCGCCAACCTCATTGCGCCCGGCCTGAGCAACGGCACCTCTGATGCCCGCTGGATCACCTTGCTTTCCTGGTGCCTGAAATGGTCGCATGTCGCCTGGCACAACGCGGGGGGCGGTGATCTGGCCCACCGTGATGCGCAGCGCGCCCGCTACGCATGGCTGCGCCCCCTTGAGCTTCTGTGGGTAGATCGCACCTTGGAATCAGGGCAAACGACTGGACAACTGCGGGGACGGCGAAGCATTGACCGCTGGCGCAAAGCCGACCGGACGTCTCCAAACTTCACGATGAGTACAGATCAGTTCCGCCGTTACCGGCAGGTAGGAACATACGGCGCGTACCGGGTTGTGTTCCGCACGGTGGCGGGCCTGACGACCGGTGACGGCTGGACGCCCGGTGCCATCGCCCTCCAGCTTGCCGACCTCGTCAATCAAAAGCTCCCTCGTGAGGTACAACTCAAGGAAGGGCTCTTCGAAAACAGCATCAAGTGGGGAAGCTGGCGCGAGCAGGAGGGACGGTTCTGGGCCGAACGCGGGTGGCCCGCATGGAGAACGAACGCCGCCCATGGCCCCTTGCCT
>JAMNYN010000748.1 GCA_023622805.1 Pseudomonadota bacterium
ACTCTTCATTGCGTCCCGTCATCAACATGACCTTGTAGCAATTACTTGACCAGGAAAAATCGAGCGCTTTTTTCAAAACTGCGGCAGCGAAACCGCGCTTGCGAAAGCTGGCCTCCGTCACCACGTTTTCAATCACGCCATATGGCCTACATCCACGCGTTAGATTGGGAGTGAGGGTGAGCGTGCAACTTGAGACAAGACGTCCTTCATCGTAGGCGCCGAAATATTTGTGGTAAGGACTGACCCTCAATTCTTGCCAGATCGCTTCGATCGTGTCGAAGTCAGGCAAAGGGTCGTCCTCTATGTGAAGGTGCTGATACAGCGCCAAAAGACTTTTAAGCTCTGAAGCGGCGATCTCGCGTACATTCATTGACATTCCTTAGGGAATGCCATTCTCCCATAGAGTGCTTTTGGCCGGAAGCATCTTAGGATAGGCACTGGCTTGAAATTCATCCGAAGTGAGCCTGGATCAGGTTGAATCCGACCTGACGAAAGTCAGTGCTCACTGACAATATGAGTGCTGTGTCGGCGATCATCTACTTTCCTAGTGTCTGAATCTACCGCCGGGATCATCAAGGTGCGTCTTACTATTTGTAATGAAATTTGGACGGCATCTATGGAGTGAATTTTGAGTTTTCATTGTAAAATTAATTCATAGATATATTCATTTATCTCAAAGAAGGTGCACACCATGTCAAGCTACAAAGAACTACTGCAACAACGTGAACAACTGGAAAAGCAGATTCAGGAAGCCCGTAACAAGGAGCTGGCTGATGCAGTAGGCAAGGTGCGTGCACTGGTGGCTGAATTTTCGTTGACTGCCGAAGATGTTTTCCCTCCAGCCAAGGCGAAACGAGTTGGCACAACAGGCAGCAAAGTAGCCCCAAAATACAAGAACCCAGCGACCGGCGATACCTGGACCGGCCGCGGTAAAGCACCGAAGTGGATTGCAAGCGAGACAAATCGCGAACAGTTCGCTATCTGATTGCAAGCAACGAAAAAGGCCAGCATATAAAATATGCTGGCCTTTTTGTATTCGCGAATGTACGAACAGGCTTCTTAGCTGGCAGCCTGGGATTCGTCAATGCTCTCAAGCACTGAGCATACGCTCCATGATCTTGACGATCTCGGCATCGGTGACTTCACCCCATAGTTTTTTCGCATACCAGGCATGAAACGAGGGCAGCACACCTGCACGGTTGCGGCCGATTTTGATCTTGCTGGCTTCCGTGCTGAGGGTGTCGTTGTACTCAGCGTAGATGCTCTGCAGGGCAGGTTTATCGAGCTCCGCGAGAATCACTTTCACATCCAGGATGCGCTGTTTTTCGACTGCGGCGTTGATCTTGGCGCGACCCTTGTTGATCCCATTCGTGGACTCTGATTTGGCAGCGCGGGTCTTTGGTTTTCCTGCGGCCGCCGGCGTCGTTTCCTGGAAAGATTCGGTGGCAGGGGCGACCCGGTGCTTGCCATCGATGACAGGAAACAGATCTGCGGTCGAAGGCGACGCTTTGTTGTCCAAAAACTCTTGATAGTGGCCGGATTTCAGCGAAGTCAGGAAATACCTGCTGGGGTAGGTCAGTTTGCGCAGCTTGGATTCCGTGACACGCCATTTGGTGTGCTTCACGGCCCCTTCGATCTGCTCTTCGGTGTAAGTGCTCAGCAGCTTGTAGATCGCCTTGTCGAGCAGGCCCATCGCCTGCATTGCATCAACCAGGTGCTTTTTGGCTTCGGTGTTGCTCTGTGCCGCGGACATGTCCAGGGCCAGTTGCTGGCGGCTGACGTGAAAGCGCAGATTCGTCACTTTGGTCTTGTAGCGCTCGGTCTCTACTTCGATGTACAGCTTGGTGGACGCGTTGATGTCCTTGATCGCGGGATCAAGATAGCGTTCCTTGAAGGTACTCCACTGCTGGGCTTTGATGGGAATGTGTTTCGTTGCCACAAGCATGTCGCGCAGATCTTGCCAAGGAATGCGGCGTGTGGCCCCAATGCCGAGATAGCGTGAGCAGAACTCAAACAGCGGTACCGAGCAGACCTTGGACAAGGCACTGAGCTCGAGCAGGTCCAGGCTGGTGTAGGAAGGACTGTCGCCAAGCAACAAGATCGCCTTGGATTCAATCTTGAAGGTGATTTCGCCGGCATAGAACTTGGCGTAGGGAAAGACCACGGCGAAATGCTTGGCCAGGCCTTTTTCTTCGAAAACGTCCAGTCGCACTTTGATGGACATGAGCTCATCAATCGTCTTTTCGATGTGCTCGTAGTTGCGCGTCTTGACGTTGAGCAGGCGCAGCATTTCTTCGACCGAAATCTTCCAGGTGGCGGGCTCCACCGGCTGATTTTGTTGGGCATGCCGCAGCATGATGTTGGTCAACTTTTGCTGCATGACCGTCATCACGGCATGGGGCTTGTTGTGAACCAGGGGGTTGGGCTTCTTGAAGTTGGAGCCTTGGTTCTTGCGCTGGATGAAGAAGGTGGCGAAGGGCTTGTCCTGCAGGTCATCAAGCAGTGCGGTGTCACCTACATCTTCTTCTGCAGGGGTCATCTCACTGAGAGAGATCAGCGGACTGCCACTGTCGTCTGGGGGCAGCTCCTTGGCATCGACTTCGATGGCGCTTTGGGTGGCTTTGCGCCGGGTTGGTTTTGTCACTTTGTTGGGCACGCACCGCTGTTGCGTTTCTTTATTTTCAATACCACTTTAAGTAGTTTCCTACTTTAAGCGACGCAAAGCCAAGGCTGGAGCGGCCTGTGGGCCTGCTCTCACCCCCATCTTGTGAAGCATTCACCCTTATATTGTGACGCAAACTCCCTTGGTTTGTGCAAACCTGTCCCCTGGTTTGTGATGGACCCCCCCTTGGTTTGTGATGGCTGCCTCCACCAGCATTTGCACAAGATAAGGGTGAGCAGCTATCGCTGCGATCGCCAGGACAGCCCTCCCTTGCCTTGTGCGTGGCTTGCATAGACTGTGAGAGCTGGTCAACAGGGGCAAAGGCGCACCTCGAAGAATGTGTTTTCGAGCTCAATCCCCCCTATCTTGTGCAAATTTGAAGCGCCTTTGCGAAATGAGGCGCTTGCAGGGTCTGGAACGACACCCCTATCTTGTGCAAGAAATGCAAATCGGGCTGGATGTGAGTGCTGGAACGTTCGTGGCTGCGGGCTTGGCGCAAAGGCGTAGAGCAAAGGACACCCCTATCTTGTGAAAATTTGCGCCCATCTGCGGATGCATGGGATTTCCCTCTTGCGTGATTGCACAATTTTGGGGTGAGCTTTGGCTTTTGGAGGGGCAAGAGCAATTGGGCATGGATCTCTTGAGCCGCTGCTTGCCTGGGATTGAAGGTCAGAGATGGCTCATCATCGAGCATGCCGGCGACCATTTCGTTGGAGCATGGCTTGGATTGACTGTATTGAAGTTTTGAGTGAATCGTTCTTACATGCAGGTGCTGGTAGTGAAATGAAATTGTGCTCAGTGGTTCTCTATTTCATGTAAGCTAGATTCAAGTGCCCGCTTGTGACTCTCTAACTCAGCAGCGCTGCGACCCAGGCTGCGTTGCACAAGCCAGGGGGGAGCCAGCGCGCGTGGCCCATGGCCGCCCTGGTGCAGGGAGGCAACCATACTCCGGCAGAGAATGATGGCGTCGTGTTTTGACCGCACCATGCTCAAACCAGCGCTATCGGCTCCATGCGCCAACAGAGTGACCAGCAATCAGCGCCCTACGCGGCAGCGCAACGCCATGGCCGCCGCAAGTGCCAACATAGCCAAGCCAGACAGAAGCAATTCGCTGCGCCCAGTTGCGCGGAAGCATCTTCCCGCTCGCGGTGCATGCGCCGCACCGCGATGGGGCGGCGCCAGAAGAGCGTCCACTGGGGCCCTCCTCTCAGGCGCTGGAACACCGGCTTGGTTCGCTCACTGCATTTCACGGACCACACCCATCGCTTGCACCGAAAGGGCGTTGACCTGCTGCGTGATGCCGATCGACACCTGTGCCACGACGTTGAACTCCCGCCCATGATCTCCGGCCCTTGCGGCCATCACCCGGGCGTTGAAGCTCACGACCAGGGCTTCCCGCGCAACACGCTGGATGGAACT
>JAMNYN010000477.1 GCA_023622805.1 Pseudomonadota bacterium
GCGTGTCGATCGGCGACACCCTGGCGGCCCTGCACGGCACCATCGGTGTGCTCACGGCGCTCTACCACCGCAAGGCCCATGGCGGCAAAGGCCAGGTGATCGATGTGGCGCTGCACGAAGCCGTGTTCAACGTCATGGAAAGCCTGATTCCCGAGTACAGCGCCTTTGGCGCGGTGCGCGAAGCGGCCGGCAGCGCCTTGCCAGGCATTGCGCCATCCAACGCCTACCCCTGCGCCGACGGCTGGGTGCTGGTCGCGGGCAATGGCGACAGCATCTTCAAGCGCCTGATGCAGACCATTGGCCGCGAAGACCTGGGCCGTGCCCCCGACCTCGCGGACAACGCCGGCCGCGTGGCGCGCGTGCAGGAAATCGACGCCGCGATTGCCGCCTGGACGCAAACCCGCAGCATCGCCGACGTGCTGGAGCAACTGGGAGCGGCCCGCGTGCCTGCGGGCCGCGTCTACACCGCGAAAGACATTTGCGAAGACCCGCACTACCGGGCGCGCGACATGATCCTGCAGCAGCAAACGCGCGACGGCTACAGCCTCGAAGTGCCGGGCATCGTGCCCAAGCTGTCGGCCACGCCGGGCACGATCCGCTCCAGCGCGCCCAAGCTGGGAGACGACACCGACGCGGTACTGGCCGGCATGGGCCTGGGCCCCGAGCAGATTGCCACGTTGCGTGCACAGGGGGTGATCCAATGAGCGCGACCGGCGTGGCTGCGGCCCAGGTCTGGAACGGCGCGGGCCGGCGCATCTACCTCCAGGAAGTGGGCCCGCGCGACGGCCTGCAAATGGAAAAAGTGTTTGTGCCCACGGCGCAGAAGATTGCCATGGTCAATGCCTTGTCCAACGCCGGCATGGCCAAGGTGGAAGTGACGGCCTTTGTGTCGCCCACGGCAATTCCCGCGCTGGCGGATGCGGAACTGGTGCTGCGCGGCATTGAACGCCCACCCGGCACCGTGATGACCTGTCTGGTGCCCAACGTCAAAGGCGCCGAGCGCGCAATGAGCGCCGGCGCGGATGAGTTGAACCTGGTGATGTCGGTCAGCGAAACGCACAACCTGTGCAATCTGCGCATGTTGCGCGCGCAGTCCTTTGCCGGCTTGCAGGCCGTGATTGCGGTCGCGCAGCAGGGCCTGGTGGCCGTCAACGTCTCGCTGTCGTGCAGCTTCGGCTGCCCTATGGAAGGCGATGTGCCGGCCGAAGTCGTGCTCGACTGGGCGCAGCGCTTCATCGCCCTGGGCGTGCAAGGCATTACCTTGTGCGACACCACGGGCATGGCCCATCCGGCGCAGGTGCATGCCCTGGTGGCGGCGTTCAAAAGCCGCTGGCCGCAGACCACGCTGACCCTGCATTTCCACGACACGCGCGCCATGGCCCTGGCCAATGTGCTGGCGGCCATCGCTGCCGGGGCGGACCGGTTCGACGCGTCGGTGGGAGGCCTGGGCGGCTGCCCTTACGCGCCAGGCGCCAGCGGCAATGCCTGTACGGAGGAGCTGGTGCATGCGCTGCAGCTCATGGGCTATGACACCGGCGTGGACCTGGCAGCGCTGACGCAGGTGGCCGCGGGCTTGCCGGCGCAGATCGGCCACGACATTCCCAGTGCGATCGTCAAGGCCGGCACGGTGCACCAACTGCACCCCGCGCCTGCATCGCTGCAAGAGGTTCGAGCGCGCGCGCAGGAGCGGCTGCAGGCGACAGAACAGGGGCTTTGAGGCCCCCACGACAAGGGCTCGGCCCATTACAAAATCGAAGGAGACACCAATGACAATGACGCGTAAACAATTTTCCCAGCTCGCGCTGGCGACCGGCCTGGCCCTGGGCCTGGCCGGCACTGCCGCCGCGCGCACCGACTACCCCAGCAAGTCCATCAACATGGTGGTGCCGGCTTCCGCCGGCGGCACCACCGATCTGGCCGCCCGCATGACGGCGCAGGCCTTGGGCCCGGCGCTGGGACAAACCATCGTGGTGGAGAACAAGGGCGGCGGCAACGGCAACATCGCGGCGGCACAGGTCAAGCGCGCCGAAGCCGACGGCTATACCTTGCTGATGCAGTATTCGGGCTTTCACGTGATCTCGCCCCATCTGGCGAAGAGCCCCTGGGAGCTGGCCGACTTCGTGCCCGTGGCCAATGTCCTGTCCGCCCCGCAAATCGTGGTGGTGCGCCGTGATCTGCCCGTGAACAGCATGCAGGAACTCGTGGCCTACGCCAAGGCCAACCCGATGAAGCTGAACTACGCCTCTTCGGGCAACGGCTCGCTGCAGCACGTGACCGGCGTGCAGCTGGAACAAGCCGCAGGCGTGCGCATGGTGCACGTGCCGTACAAGGGCACGGGCCCGGCATTGCAGGACTTGCTCAGCGGCCAGGTGGATCTGACGTTCGGCACCGCGCCGCCGTTCATGCCCCATATCCAGGCGGGCAAGCTCAAGGTGCTGGCGGTGACCGGCAAGGAGCGCCTGCCCAGCCTGGCCAACGTGCCCACCACGGCGGAAGCCGGCCTGCCCGGCGTGAACGCCACTTCGTGGTTTGCGCTGTTCGCGCCCGCCAAGACCCCCAATGCCATCGTGCGCAAGCTCGAAGCCGATGTGCGCACCATGCTCAGCGATGCCGCCTTCCAGAAGAAGGCCTTGGATCAGGGCGCGACCGCCGACTTCAAGGACAGCAAGGCACTGGGTGCCATGGTCAAGCGCGACTGGGACATGTGGGCCAAAGTGGTGAAGGAAGCCAACATCCAGGCCGAGTGATCAGCGCTTGCGCGCCAGTTGCTCGTTGATGGTCTGCAGCACCGGCGCGTCCGGGCTGCGCAGGGACTGGCTCAAGGCTTTCGCCTGCGCCAGTTCGGTCGGGTTGAGAAATTTGATCAGCTTGTCGCGCAGGCCTGGCGCGAAGTTCTCGGCCGACGGATCGCGTGCGGCCGCCGCGTCGTACAGCGCATAGGCCACCACGCGGTTGCGGGGCACGCCCAGGGCCTTGCTGTAGATGCCACCCAGGTTCTGCAGCGCGCCCGCATCGCCCTGCTCCGCGGCTTGACCGTACCAGTGCAGCGATTGGGCCTGGTCCTGGGGAATGCCCTGGCCGCCGGCATACATCAGGCCGAGATTGAACTGGGCATTCACATTCCCGCCCTTCGCGGCCTGCAGGTACCACTTCGCGGCTTCGCGCTTGTCCACGGCCACGCCCTGTCCCTGGTCGTAGGCCACGCCCAGATTGAACTGCGCGCTGTGCGTGCCCTGCAGCGCCGATTTGCGATACCAGTCGACCGCCTCCTGCGCATTGGGCGCCACGCCGCGCCCCTCCTCCAGCATCATGGCCAGATTGTTCTGCGCGTAGGGCTGTCCTTGCTCGGCCGCCTTGCGGTACCAGTGCACCGCCTGGGCCTCGTCCTTGGCCATGCCCAGGCCTTCGTCCAGCATCACGCCCAGGTTGAATTGGGCACCCCGGTGGCCCTGCGCGGCCGCCTTGCGAATCCATTGGGCGGCCAGCCGCTCATCCTGAGCCACGCCTTGCCCCCTCTGGTAAACCAGACCCAGGTTGAACTGCGCGCTGGCAAAGCCCTGATCGGCGGCCTTGCGGTACCAGGCGGCGGCCAGCGCCTCGTCCTTGGGAACGCCGTCGCCTTCACTGTAGAGCACGGCCAGGTTGTTCTGCGCGGTGACATCGCCTTGTTGGGCGGCCTGGAGGTACCAGCGCGCAGCGTCAGCGGCGCTCTTGGCAAGGCCCCGACCATGGTCGTACATGATGCCCAGCTTGAGTTGCGCGCGGGCATCGCCCTGGTCGGCCAGCGCCTGGAATTCCTTCAGGGCGAGCGGAAAGTTCTGAGCGTTGTAGGCCGCGAGTCCTTCGTCCCAGCCAGCGGCGGCGGGCAGGGCCGCCAGGCCCAGTGGCGTGGCGATCAAAAGCGTGTTCAACAGGCGATGCAGGGAGTTTTTCATACAGGGGATGGGGTGCGGACGGTTTGCACAGCGTTTGACGAGATCAAACCTGGGCTCGGCGGCACGGTCTGGAGAAGAAAGAAAAGAAGAGAAAGCGTGCGCGGAGCGATGCAGCGGATGGCTTGATTTTGCAGCCAAACCACT
>JAMNYN010000716.1 GCA_023622805.1 Pseudomonadota bacterium
TTCGCCTTCGGCACAGTAGCCGGCCATATTGCCCAGTTCAAGAAAAGGCGCGCCCGGATCGAGCAGGCGCGCCACGCGCTCGCGCGGCAGCAGTTGGCCGCGCTTGTCGAAAGTGGCCTGGGCCTTGGCCGAAGTGTCGCGCGTGCGCTGCGTGATCGTCGCCTCGGACTCGGCCATCAATGCCGGCGCCTATGTCGACGCCGGCAGCAAGAAACTGCTGCGCGCGCAGGAGATCGCCCTGCACAACCGCCTGCCTTTCATCCACCTCGTGGAATCGGCCGGCGCCAACCTGCGGGCCTACCGCGTCGAGCGCTTCATCCGCGGCGGCAGCCTGTTCTACAACCTGGCCCGCCTGTCGGCCGCGGGTCTGCCGGTGATCACCGTGGTGCACGGCTCGTCCACGGCCGGCGGCGCCTATATGCCCGGCCTGTCGGATTACGTGGTGATGGTGCGCCAGCGCGCCCGAGCCTTCCTGGCCGGCCCGCCCCTGCTCAAGGCCGCCACCGGCGAAATCGCCACGGACGAGGAGCTCGGCGGCGCCGACATGCACGCCCAGACCAGCGGCCTGGCCGAATACGTGGGCGAAGACGATGCCCACGCCATCGCCATCGCCCGCGACATCGTGGCCGCGCTCGACTGGCAGGCCGCCGCACCGCGCAATGCGGGCCAGGCACCCGTGCTGGACCCGGACGAGCTGGCCGGCGTGATGTCGCTGGACGTGAAAAAGCCGATCGCCATGCAGGAGGTCATCGCCCGCATCGTCGACGCTTCGGCCTGGCTGGCCTTCAAGCCCGACTACGGTCCGGCCACTCTGTGCGGCCACGCTCGCATCGAAGGCCAGGCGGTGGGCATCATCAGCAACAACGGCCCCATCGATCCGGCCGGCGCCACCAAGGCCGCCCAGTTCATCCAGCTGTGCAACCAGGCCGGCACGCCCCTGCTGTTCCTGCAGAACACCACCGGCTTCATCGTCGGGCGCCTGTCGGAAGAGGCCGGCATGATCAAGCACGGCGCCAAGATGATCCAGGCGATCTCGAACTCGCAGGTGCCACACATCACGCTGTACTGCGGCGCGTCCTTCGGCGCAGGCAACTACGGCATGTGCGGCCAGTCCCTGCGGCCGCGCTTTTCCTTCTCCTGGCCCAACGCCAAGACCGCCGTGATGGGCGCCGAGCAGGCCGCCATGACCATGGACATCGTCGCCCGCCAGCAGGCCGAGCGCCGCGACAAGCCTGTCGACGAAGCCGCGCTGGCGAAGCAGAAAGCCGAAATCATCGCCAACTTCGAAAGCCAGTCCTCTGCCTTCATCACCAGCGGCCTGATGCTCGACGACGGAATCATCGACCCGCGCGACACCCGCGCCGTGCTGGCCTTCACCCTGGCCACGGTGCGCGAAGGCGCGCAGCGCCAGACCCACCCCGTGCAATTCGGCGTGGCCCGTTTCTAACTCTCTCCCCGGAACAACGATATGTACACCGAAGACCACCGCAGCATCATGACCAGCATCCGACGTTTTCTTGAAAACGAAGTGGATCCTTTCGTCGACGAATGGGAGGCCGCCGAGATCTTCCCGGCACACGCGCTTTTCAAGAAGATGGGCGATCTCGGCTTCCTGGGCATCACCAAGCCCGTGGAATATGGCGGCCTGGGCCTGGACTTCTCCTACGGCGTGGCCTCCGGTGAGGCCATGGGTTATGTGCGCGCCCAGGGCATCAGCATGGCGGCCGGCGTGCAGACCGACATGGCCACGCCGGCGCTGACCGCTTTCGGCTCGGACGCCCTCAAGCGCGAGTTCCTGGCCCCGGCGATTGCCGGCGACGTGGTGGTGTCCATCGGCGTGTCCGAACAGGGCGCGGGGTCGGACGTCGCCTCCATGCAGACGCGGGCGCGCCGCGACGGCGACGACTATGTGATCTCGGGCTCCAAGATGTGGATCACCAACGGCACCCAGGCCGACTGGATCTGCCTGCTGTGCAACACCTCGGACGGCCCCATGCACAAGAACAAGTCGCTGATCATCGTGCCGCTCAAGGAGAACGGCAAGCGTACCAAGGGCGTGGAAATCCAGAAGATCAAGAAGTTCGGCATGTGGTGCTCCGACACCGCGCAGATCTTCCTCGACGAGGTCCGTGTGCCGGTGCGCAACCGCATCGGCGAGGAAGGCATGGGCTTCATCTACCAGATGAAGCAATTCCAGGAAGAGCGCCTGGGCGCGGCCGCGCGCCGCCTGGCTTCCATCCAGCTCATCGACGAGACCGCCGACTACCTGCGCCAGCGCATCGCTTTCGGCAAGCCCCTGCTGGACAACCAGTTCATCCAGTTCAAGCTGGCCGAACTCAAGACCGAACTCGAGGCCTTGCGCGGCCTGGTCTACATGGCCACGCAGACCTACATCAACGGCGGCGACGTGATCGAGCTGGCATCCATGGCCAAGCTCAAGGCCGGCCGCCTGTCGCGGGAAATCGCCGAGTGGTGCATGCAGTTCCAGGGCGGCATGGGCTACACCTGGGACAACTTTGTCTCGCGCGCCTACCGCGACTTCCGCCTGGGCTCGATCGGCGGCGGCGCCGACGAAGTGATGATGCAGGTCATCGCAAAGCAGATGGGCTTGATGAGCCCGCGCTGAAGGAAGTGCCCCATGGAAACACTTCAAGGATATGAGGCGCTCATCGTGCGCCGCAGCCAGGGCGTGCTGTTTGCCACGCTGAACCAGCCCGCCACGCGCAATGCCCTGGGCAGCGTCATGCTGGACGAATTGCAGCGCGTGATGGCCATCGCCGAACAGGACAGCAGCCTGCGCGCGCTGGTCCTGCGCGGCGCGGGCGGCGTCTTCTGCGCAGGCGGCAACATCGGCGGCTTCCAGGAAATCCTGCAGGCGCAGCCGCAGGCGGCGGACCCGATTGCCCTGCGCAACCGGCAGTTCGGCTACTTCATGGACCGCCTCACGGCCCTGCCCGTGCCCGTGCTGGCCGTGGTCGAAGGCGCGGCCATGGGCGGAGGCATGGGCCTGGCCTGCGCGGCCGACTTCGTCCTGGCCACGGAGAACGCGCGTTTTGCGCTGTCGGAAACCACGCTGGGCATCATCGCCGCGCAGATCACGCCTTTTGTAGTGGCCAGGCTGGGCGCGGCCAGGACGCGGCGCCTGGGCCTGAGCGGCGAAAGGGTCAGCGGCAACCTGGCCCTGCGCCTGGGCCTGCTCGATGCCCTCGCCAGCGACAGTCAACAGCTGGACGCGCTGGAAGCCGAATGGCTGACCCGCATCTGCCGCTGCGCCCCGCATGCCAACCGCGCCTTCAAACCCCTGGTGCAGCGCAGCGGCGCCGAGCCTGTCTCCGCCCTGCTCGACGAGGCCGCGCAGATCTTTGCCCGCTGCCTGCGCGATGAAGGCGGCGAAGGCACCCAGGCCTTTCGCGAAAAACGCGATGCCAGCTGGTGCGTTGCATTTGACGCAGCTTCTGTGGCTGCGGCCCATGGCGTGGCCGCAACCGCCTCCCGGACTTCGCCCCAAGGACTTGTCGCATGACTTCAGCATTTCGCCCCTTTCACACCCTGCTGGTCGCCAACCGCGGGGAGATCGCCATCCGCATCATGCGCACGGCACGCCGCATGGGCCTGCGCACCGTGGCCATTTATTCGGAGGCCGACCGACACAGCGCCCATGTCATGCAGGCCGACCTGGCCGTATGCGTGGGTGGGGCCGCGCCGCGCGACTCCTATCTGAACATTGATGCCATCCTGGCGGCCGCACGCCATACCGGCGCCGACGCCATCCACCCTGGCTACGGTTTCCTGGCCGAGAACGAGGACTTCGCCGCGGCCGTGCGCCAGGCCGGCCTGGTCTTTGTCGGCCCCTCGCCTGAAGCCATCCTGGCCATGGGCAACAAGGCCGAAGCCAAGCGCCTGATGCTCGCCGCCCGCATGCCCTGCGTGCCGGGCTACCAGGGCCAGGACCAGTCCGACGCGACCCTGGTCGCCGCGGCCAACGACATCGGCTTCCCGGTGATGGTCAAGGCCACGGCCGGTGGCGGCGGCCGCGGCATGCGCCTGGTGCAGGCGGCAG
>JAMNYN010000416.1 GCA_023622805.1 Pseudomonadota bacterium
GCAGCGTGCGCCTAGAAGGACGCACCGTGGGCTGCATGCGCATCCCCGGAAAAGATCGTAAACACGTTCTGAGCGTGGATTGCCCCTTGCTGTGACTAGGCTAATGGTGCTGGGCGCGGCCCGGCCGCCGGGGCCGGTTCAGAGGGCCGGGTACTGGTATGTACCCGCGCAGCCCTCGACAAACCTGTGTTAGCAAGCAGTCGCAGGGCGGGGCGGCGACAATAGAGGCAAATGTCCTCTTCCCCATCTTCTCCTCGCACGCCTGCCTCCGGGTCGCGTGCCACTTTGCGTATCACTTCCACGCCGGCAGCGCCGGCAGCATCCGGTCCCCGCTCTGCGGGCGGCGGTGCAGGTGCTCGCACAGGCAAACCAGGTGGCAGCCGTGATGGCGCCGCCCGTTCTTCCGCGCCCTATGGCGATCGCCAGCGCGGCCCTTCGGGCGCTCCGCGCTTCGAGCGGCGTGACGATTTCCGGAGCGCACCGCAAGGTGGCGGCCCACGCCAAGGCGGCTCAGGTCCGCGTGAAGGCGGTGGTCGTGAAGGCGGCTTCGGTCGTCCCGACGGCGCACCGCGTTTCGAGAGCCGCGGCGGTCCACGCCAGGATGGTCCGCGTTCCAGCGGTCCCCGTCAGGACGGCCCGCGCGAAGGCGGCGGCTTCGGTCGTTCCGATGGCGCTCCGCGCTTCGAGAGCCGAGGCGGTCCACGCCAGGATGGCCCACGTTCCAGTGGTCCGCGCGAAGGTGGCGGCTTTGGTCGTCCCGACGGCGCTCCACGTTTCGAACGCCGTGACGGCCCTGGCCGCGATGATTTCCGTGGCGGCCCCCGCCAGGATGGCCCGCGTTCCAGCGGTCCGCGTGAAGGCGGCGGCTTTGGTCGTCCCGACGGCGCTCCGCGTTTCGAACGCCGTGACGGCCCTGGCCGCGATGATTTCCGTGGCGGCCCACGCGAAGGCGGCGGCCGTGAGGGCGGTGGCTTCGGTCGTCCCGACGGCGCTCCGCGCTTTGAACGTCGTGATGATTTCCGGGGCGGTCCAAGCCGTGGCGCACCGCAAGGTGGCGGTCCACGTCCTGACGGCCCCCGTCAGGACGGCCCCCGTCAGGACGGCCCCCGTCAGGACGGCCCCCGTGAAGGCGGCGGCTTTGGTCGTCCCGATGGTGCTCCGCGCTTTGAGCGCCGGGATGATCGTGGTGCACCGCGCCAGGATTCGCGCGAAGGCGGTCCACGCCGTGAGGGCGGCGGCTTCGGTCGTCCCGACGGCGCTCCGCGCTTTGAGGGGCGGGCCGGCCCGCGCCGCGATGACTCCCGTGGCGCCCCGCGCCAGGATTCGCGCGATGGCGCACCGCGCTTCGAGCGCAGCGGCGGTGAAGACCGTCCGGGCAAGCCACGTGTCGACGACCGCCGCTCCGGTGGTGGTGATCGCCGTCCCGCAGGCCGTTTTGCCGGCCCCGGTGCCGACCGCAATGACCGCGGCGACGAAGCCCCGCGCCGTCCGTTTACCGGCATTCGCACCTACAACGTGCCCACGGGCGAAGAGGCGCGCAAGATTCCCGTGAAGCGCCCGCCGCAGCAGGCGACGGTGCAGGAATCCGCGCCCGGCTCGGTGCGCATCAACAAGCGCATGGCCGACATGGGCATGTGCTCGCGCCGCGAAGCCGACGACTGGGTCGAAAAAGGCTGGGTGCGTGTGAACGGCGAAGTCGCCGCCATGGGCGTGATGGTCATGCCGCTGGACCGCATCACGGTCGACGACGCAGCCAAGGGCTTGCAAGAGCAACAGGTCACCATCCTGATGCACAAGCCCATGGGCTATGTCAGCGGCCAGGCCGAAGACGGCCATACGCCAGCCATCGCCCTGCTGAGCCCGCAAACCCGCTGGAATCTGGATACCAGCGCCACGCGTTTCAACTTCTCGCAGCTCAAGGGCCTCGCGCCTTGCGGTCGCCTGGACATTGACTCCGTCGGCCTGCTGGTGCTGACCCAGGACGGTCGCGTGGCCCGCCAGCTCATCGGTGAAGACTCGGTGATGGAAAAGGAATACCTGGTGCGCGTGACCTACGGCGACGTGCAGATCAATGTGCAGGAGCAGTTCCCGGCCGACCAGCTGGCGCTGCTGTGCCATGGTCTGTCGCTCGACGACCAGCCGCTGCAGCCCGCCAAGGTGGACTGGCAGAACCCCGAGCAGCTGCGTTTCGTGCTGACCGAAGGCAAGAAGCGCCAGATCCGCCGCATGTGCGAACAGGTCGGCCTGAAAGTGGTGGGCCTCAAGCGCATCCGCATCGGCAATGTCGTGCTGGGCAACCTGCCCGCCGGCCAATGGCGCTACCTGGGCGCTGACGAGAGCTTCTAAGCTCCGGTCACCGGTCACCGGTCACCGGTCACGAAAAAGGGAGCGCCTGGCGCTCCCTTTTTTTATCTGAAAACCGCTCATTCCTCGTTGGGACGGGCCAGCAGGCAGCGGTAGATCAGCGCGCCGATGGCGGCGCCGACCAATGGCGCGACCCAGAACAGCCACAGCTGGTCCAGCGCAATGCCGGGGCCGAACAGCGCCGGGCCGGTGCTGCGCGCGGGGTTGACCGACGTGTTGGTCACGGGAATCGAGATCAGGTGGATCAGCGTCAGGCACAGGCCGATGGCCAGGCCGCCAAAGCCGGCCGCGGCATGCTTGGCGGTGGCGCCCAGGATGACGATCAGGAACACGGCAGTGAGCACCACTTCGGTGATCAGGGCCGAGACCAGGCCATAGCCTGCGGGCGAGGCCGCACCGTAGCCGTTGGTGGCAAAGCCGCCGATGCTGGCGCCGGGCTTGCCGGTGGCGATGCAATACAGCAGGGCGGCCGCGGCCACGGCGCCCAGCACCTGGGCGATCACATAGCCGGGCAGCTCGGCGGCCTTGAAGCGGCCGCCCACCACCAGGCCCAGCGACACGGCCGGGTTGAAATGTCCGCCGGAAATCGGCCCCAGCGCATAGGCGCCGGTGAGCACGGTGAGACCGAAAGCCAGCGCAACCCCGGCCCAGCCTATGCCGACTTCGGGAAAGGCCGCGGCCAGAACGGCGCTGCCGCAGCCGCCGAAAGTCAGCCAGAACGTGCCGATGAATTCGGCCGACCATTTGTTCAGATTGCTGTGCATCTTCATCCCCCGCGGTGGTCAAAATGCCGGAATCGGCGCCCGGACATTGCGCGCCGTCCGGTGCATTCGGGCAGCATCAAATTTATAGTCCTAAAGGGGAAGTGCGTGGCGTAGGCAATTGTCAGGCATCGACAAATGGCAGCTGCGCCGCCTGCCTTGATAATTGCCGATCAGGCCTTACATGCCACTGGTCTGTAGTCCGTATCTCGCAAAAAATCCATTTCCAATCCTATGAGCAAGCAAACCCATTCCTTCCAGGCCGAAGTGGCCCAGCTTTTGCATCTGGTCACGCACGCGCTGTATTCCAACAAGGAAATCTTTTTGCGCGAGCTGGTTTCGAATGCTTCCGACGCCTGCGACAAGCTGCGCTTCGAAGCGCTGAACAACACGGCGCTGTATGAAGACCAGCCCCAGCTGGAAGTGCGGGTCTCGTTCGACCAGGCCGCGCGCACCCTGACCATTGCCGACAACGGCATAGGCATGAGTCAGCAGGAAGCCATCGACCACCTGGGCACGATTGCCAAGAGCGGCACCAAGGACTTCATGCGCAAGCTTTCGGGCGACCAGCAGTCCGACGCCCAGCTCATCGGCCAGTTCGGCGTGGGCTTTTACTCGGGCTACATCGTGGCCGACAAGATCACGGTGGAATCGCGCCGTGCCGGCCTGCCCGCCGAAGAGGGCGTGCGCTGGGTCAGCGGCGGTACGGGCGACTTCGAAGTCGAGCAGATCACGCGCGCCCAGCGCGGCACGTCCGTCACCCTGCACCTGCGCGAAGATGCCGAGGAATACCTCAACGCCTGGAAGCTCAAGCAGATCATCGGCAAGTATTCCGACCACATCAGCCTGCCCATCCTGATGGAAAAGGAAGAGTGGAAAGACGGCGAACTGCTGGTGCCCGGCGATGAGAACGGCGGTCGCCAGCCCGGCGGC
>JAMNYN010000209.1 GCA_023622805.1 Pseudomonadota bacterium
AGCACCACATCGGGTGTGAGCTGTTCGTAGGGGTGGGCGGACGGCGTGGCGTGCGCCGTGGGGGATAAGGGCATGGTCATGGGCGCTATTGTCCTCCTGATGGCGCGGCGACCCCGCCCGGATTGCGCACAATGGCGACCATGATTTCCTCGCAGTCCTTTTTCCCGCGATGCCGGCACGCATGAGCCGTTTTTTGCACCGACATTTTCCCGAACGCCGGGCGATCGCCAGCGTGGACGCTGATTTCTCCGACTGGCACCGGGGGCGCCGCTGGTTTGCCCTGTGGGCGCTGTGGCATGAGGATGCGGCGCTGGCAGCGCAACTGGCCCGGCTGCACGCCCATTGCGCGGGCCTGCTGCGTCCGGGCTATGCGCGCCAGCCGCATGTGACGCTGGCTGTGCGCGGGTTCTGCGCCGATCACGCCCAGCGGCCCGACGACTTCACGCCCCAGGCGCTGGCGCGCGACGTGGCGACGCTGCAGGCCTTGAATCTGGGGGCTTTCGTGGTGGAGACCGCGGGCGTGGGCAGCTTTTCCATGGCGCCTTTCGTGCAGTTGCACGACACCGAAGGCGGCGTGGCGGCGCTGCACGCCGCTCTGGGCGGGCGCCAGCGGCCGGCCTATGTGCCGCACTGGACCCTGGGCCTGTACGGCGCGAACTGGCCGCGGCCCGTGGTCGCCCGGCGCCTGCGCCGCCTGCCGCCCATGCCGCGCCTGCGCCTGCCGGTGACGGCGCTGGCCCTGCTGCGCTACGACGCGCTGGAGCTGTCAGGGCCGTTGCAGCCGCTGGGGCACTATGACTTGGCGCACCAGCAGTTTCGGCCTGCACCGTCAGCCCTCTGGCCACTCGATCATTGTTCGATAAGCCCGCTACCTATGCAACTGGCGTGCCCCAGCAAGGGGACACCGAGCAAGGGCTGCCCCGCAGCGATGGTGTCGTCCCTAGCCGGGCGCCCCCCCTCCACCGAAGGTTGAGAGGGGGAAGCGGGGGACGGCCCCTGCCGCGAAGTCGCTCAGGGGGTGTCAATACTTATAAACGCCCTGGCCGGTCTTTCGGCCCAGGCGACCGGCTGCGCACATTTCCTTGAGCAACGGGCAGGGGCGGTACTTGCTGTCGCCGAACTGGTCGAGGTAGACCTCCATCACGGCCAGGCACACATCCAGGCCGATCATGTCGGCCAGGGCCAGCGGGCCTATGGGCTGGTTGCAGCCCAGCTTCATGCCGGCGTCGATGTCTTCCGCCGTGGCCAGGCCTTCGGCGAGCACGAAGAAAGCTTCGTTGATCATGGGCACCAGAATGCGGTTGACCACAAAGCCGGGCGCGTTCTTGACGGTGATAGGGCTCTTGCCCAGGCGCAGCGACAGTTCCTTGACGCTGTCGTGCGTCGCATCGCTGGTCTGCAGGCCGCGGATGATTTCCACCAGCGCCATCATGGGCACGGGGTTGAAGAAGTGCATGCCGATGAAGCGGTCGGCGCGGCTGGTGATGGCGGCCAGCTGGGTGATGGAGATCGACGAAGTGTTCGATGCGAGGATCACTTCGGGGGCGAGCAGGGCGTCGATCTGCTGCAGGATCTTCACTTTGAGCGCGAAGTTCTCGGTCGCCGCTTCGATCACGATCTGCGCGGCCTGCAGGTCTTCATAACGCGTCGAGGTCTTGATGCGGGCCAGGGCCGCGGCCTTGTCGGCTTCGGTGATCTTTTCCTTCTTGATCAGACGGTCCAGGCTGCCAGACACGGTGGCCAGGCCTTTTTGCACCGCGGCGTCCGAGATGTCGACCATCACCACATCGATGCCCGATACCGCGCAGGCCTGTGCGATGCCGTTGCCCATGGTGCCCGCGCCAATGATTCCGACCGTTTGAATCGCCATTTGAGTTGTCTCCAGAAATGAATTTGAACCGCGTGATGGTAGCGGGAATTCACCTGGCTGCCGTGCCGCCCCCTGCTTGAGCCCGGTGATGCCGGCCAGGCGCGGCGGCCCGTACCCCAGGCCAGCCTGTCACCAGGAATGCATTCATTTTTTAAGGATACTGAATACAGTATACAAACTCAATCAGTCAAGCTGGGAAGCCCTCTTTCTGTGCACAGCGCTGACACGGAGACTCGGTGCGCGGCCAATCCCAACCCGGCACGCATTTTGCAAAGCCTCAGCCACCGCATTCCTGCACTCTTTCTGCTTGATTGGAAATTCCTTGATGAAAAAGTCCATACACCACGGGTTTCAGTTCACCAGCCTCGTCCTCGGGACTGCGCTGCTGACGGCCTGCGCCCACCAGCCCGCTCCCCAGAGCGCATCCGTCCAGCCTTTAAGCGTGGTCGAGACCTCGATCGCCAGCCTGCATACGGCTTTGCTGTCCGGGCAGACCACTTGCCAGCAGGTCATTACGTCGTATCTGGACCGCATTGCGGCCTACGACAAGGACAACCACGGCAAATATGCGAGCAATCCCAAGCTCACCAGCATCATCACGCTGAACCAGCAGGCGCTGGCCCAGGCCGCGGCGCTGGACGCGCAGCAGGCCCGCATCGGCCGGCTCACCGGCCCGCTGCACTGCGTGGCCGTGCTGCCCAAGGACAACATCGACACCTTCGACATGCCCACCACCGCCGGGGCGCTGTCGCTGTCCCGCAGCCAGCCGCCCGACGACGCGTTCGTGCTGCGCAAGGTCCGTGCGGCCGGCGGCATCATCATTGCCAAGGCCAATCTGGCCGAGTTCGCCCAGACCTATACCGGCGAGAGCACGCTGGGCGGCCAGCCGCTGAACCCCTATGACCTGAGCAAGGGCCCTGGTGGCTCATCGTCGGGCACCGCCGTGGGCGTGGCCACGAGCTTCGCGACGGTGGGCATAGGCTCGGACACCGGTGGTTCGGTGCGCGTGCCTTCGGCCACCACGGCCTTGGTCGGCCTGCGCCCCAGTCTGCGTCTGGTCAGTCAGGACGGTGTCATGCCGCTGGCCCCCATGCAGGACACGGCGGGGCCTATGTGCCGCAACGTGCCGGATTGCGCGCGCATGCTGTCCGTGATGGTGGGCTACGATGCCCAGGCCACGTCCGGCCACCGCAGCGGCCCGGACCGCCAGGCCCCGCTGGTGACCAGTGCCGCGCAGTACCAGGAAATGACGGGTGCAGCCAGCGACTACACGCGCTTCCTGGCCGACGCCAGCGGCCTCAAGGGCATGCGCATCGGCGTGGTGAAAGGCCTGTACGGCAAGGACCCGCTGGTGAACCAGGCGATCGATGCCGCGCTGGAGCAAATGCGCTCGGCTGGCGCCACGGTCGAAGAGGTGACGGTACAGAATCTGCCGGAAATCCTGGCCTACCCCAGCGCATCGTTCTATGAGTTCAAGCAGGCCTTGAACGAATACCTGGGCAGCTGGCCCAGCGACAAGGACCAGCATGTGCGCTCCTATGCCGACATCATGGCCAGCGGCACGGCGATGACGAATTACAAGGACTATGACAAGGACTCCGCCGCCGACAAGCAGCGCCGCGAGTACTTCGTCAACGTGGATGCGCGCAATGTGTTCGTGCGCTCCCGGGTCGACCGTGCCATCGACAACCTGGATGGCAATGGCAAGCCCCTGGGCAAGTCCTATGACCTGCTGATCTACCCGGGCATGAAGTCCTTGCCGCTGCCCATTGGCCAGCAGCCCGATGCCATGCACAACATCCGCCTGGGCTCGTTCACCGGTTATCCCTCGATGTCCATTCCCGCGGCCATGGTCAAGCCCGCCGCCAACGCACCGGCCCTGCCGGTGGCTTTCGAGATGCTGGCGCGCCAGTTCGACGAGGCCACGCTGATCCGCGCGGGTTCGGCCTGGGAGGCGGTCTCCAAGGTCCGCGTGGCGCCACCGACCACGCCGGCACTCTGAGGGAATTCGCACCGGGGCGCAGGGATTGGTGCCGGGGGCACCGCAAATGCGTAAAAATCACGCCTGCCGCCGGCGCGCGGCAGGCGGGAATGCAAGGCCTGCCGCTGCCGGATCCCTTCGCCCCCTTGTCTTCTCGGATCGACTGCCATGACCACCCTCGGAACCCCGCTCTCCCCCCACGCCACCAAAGTCATGCTGCTGGGCAGCGGCGAACTGGGCAAGGAGGTGTTGATCGCCTTGCAGCGCCTGGGCGTCGAAACGATTGCCGTGGACCGCTATGCCAACGCGCCGGGCCAGCAGCTGGCGCACCGGGCGCACACCATTGCCATGAGCGATCCGGCCCAGCTCAAGGCGCTGATCGAAGCGGAAAAGCCCGACTGGGTGGTGCCCGAGATCGAGGCCATTGCCACGCCCATGCTCGAAGAGCTGGAAGCGGCGGGCGTGGTCAAGGTCGTGCCCACGGCGCGCGCCGCGCGCCTGACCATGGACCGCGAAGGCATTCGCCGCCTCGCGGCCGAAACCCTGGGCTTGCCGACCAGCCCTTACCGTTTCTGCGACTCGCTGGAACAGCTGCAGGCCGCGATTGACGGCAGCGACGGCCAGCCGGCGATCGGCTATCCCTGCGTGGTCAAGCCCGTGATGAGCAGCTCGGGCAAGGGCCAGAGCAAGATCGACGGCGCGCAGGACGTGGCCAAGGCCTGGGACGTGGCCATGGCCGGCGGCCGGGTCAACCACGGGCGGGTGATCGTCGAAGGTTTCATCGATTTCGACTACGAAATCACGCTGCTGACGGTGCGCGCGCGCGGCGCCGACGGGCAGGTGCAGACGCATTACTGCGCGCCCGTGGGCCATCTGCAGCAAAGCGGCGATTACGTCGAGAGCTGGCAGCCCCAGGCGATGGCTCCGGCGGCGCTGGACAAGGCCCAGGCGATTGCGCTGGCCGTGACCCACAACCTGGGTCAGGGCCACGACGGCCAGCCTGGGGGCCTGGGTCTGTACGGCGTGGAACTGTTCGTGCGCGGCGATGACGTCTGGTTCAGCGAAGTCAGCCCGCGTCCGCACGATACCGGCCTGGTCACGCTGGCCACGCAGTGGCAAAGCGAGTTCGAGCTGCACGCGCGCGCCATCCTGGGCCTGCCGGTAGACACGACGCTGCGCAACCCGGGCGCGAGCGCCGTGATCTATGGCGGCGTGGACGGTGTGGACATGGTGTTCGACGGCGTCGAAGAGGCCCTGGCCGTGCCCGGCACCGATCTGCGCCTGTTCGGCAAGCCGGAAAGCTTTATCAAGCGCCGCATGGGCGTGGCCCTGGCGCGCCACGAGGACGTGGAAGTCGCGCGCGAGCGTGCACGGCTCGCGGCCAGCAAGGTCAAGCCGCGCCTGGGCTGAGGCCTTTGCGCGCGGCCGGCGCTAGACCTGTTGCGGCCGCGCTGGGTGCACCGTTTGAGGCGCTGCAGCGTCGTCATGGATGGGCACATTGCCCGGGCCAAACGACACATCGCCCGCACGCCAGCCCGCGCGGCAGCTGACCGCGCCCCAGAAGCG
Organism: Pseudomonadota bacterium; assembly: GCA_023622805.1. Taxonomy (GTDB): domain Bacteria; phylum Pseudomonadota; class Gammaproteobacteria; order Burkholderiales; family Burkholderiaceae_C; genus Comamonas; species Comamonas bellezanensis. Next base: position 5,418 of record JAMNYN010000209.1, read on the forward strand.
CCGCAGCGAATGCCATTGCATGGCAATCACGCCGCGGCCGTTGTCGGCATCGACGGCGGGATCGCCGACCCCGGTGGGGCGCAGCGGCACACCGTACAGCGCGGTGCCGAACAGGGGATCCCAGACCGGCAGCACCTGTCCGTAGTTGCAGTGGTGCAGCGTGGGCTGCTCCGGGTTGCGCAGCATGTGGTGCAGGCGGTGAAAGCGGGGGCCGACTACCCATTTCTCGCCCAGGCGGCCCAGCCATCCCAGCTGCAGCCGCACATTGGCATGCGAGAAGTTCTGCACCAGCTCGCTGACCAGCATGAGCAGCGCAAATTCGGACGGCTCCACACCCATGAACAAACCCACGGTCGCCAGGATGAGTGCCTCCAGTACGCCGTCGAAGTAGTTGCTGCGGTCGTTGGTCCAGCAGCTCATCTGCCGTTGGCTGTGGTGCATGCTGTGCATCGCCCACCACCAGGGAAGGGCGTGCTGGGCGCGGTGCATCCAGTAATAGACCAGGTCGTAGACCAGGTAGTACAGCAGGAACAGGGCGACCGGGTGGTCGGCAAACCAGGGCAGCCAGGCCTTGAGGCCGCTGGCGTTCTCGGCGGCCGGGCCGCCGCCCAGCAGGCCGGCGAAAGGCATCAGGACCAGAAAGCTGAACAGCGGCAGCAGCCCGAACAGCACCAGCAAGGTGTAGTTGCGGTCCACCGTGGTCAGGCGCCGGTCTTCCCAATGCTCCGCGGGCAGCAGGCTTTCCAGTGGACGCATGACGCCGGCGATGAGGAACAACTGCAGCGCGGCGATGAGCACGGCCTCGGCAATCTCACGCGGATCGCCTGCCGCAGTGCCTATGTGGAGCCAGGCCAGCACGGGCTGCACGCCTTGTGTCGCAAGCCAATCGACGGCTTGCGACCATAACCACCACGACATAAACGCTACTCCAACGGTTGGCATTGACGCGGATTATGCGCCGCGGCTCGGACCGGTTCAGGAGGAGGCGAGCCCGCCCACGGCCGGTGCTTCTCAGGCCCGCGGGCGTCGAAAGCACGCTGCGGAGTGGGCGTCGACCATGCCCACGGCCTGCATCCAGGCATGGACTATCGTCGGCCCGACAAACTTGAAGCCGCGCTGCTTCATGTCCTTGGAGATCAGTGCGGACAGCTCGGTCTGCGTGGCGTTGCCCGTGCCCTGCAAGGTCTGGCCTTTGGTGAACGACCAGCAGTAGTCGGCGAAGTCCTCGCCGCGCGCCTGCATCTCGAGGAAGATCTGGGCGCCGCGAATCGTCGCTGCGATCTTCGCCCGGGCGCGCACGATGCCGGCATTGCCCATCAGGCGTTCCATGTCCTGCGCACCGAAAGCTGCCACCGCCTGCGGATCGAAGCCGGCGAAGGCCTCGCGGAAGGCGTCGCGCTTGCGCAGAATGATTTCCCAGGACAGTCCGGCCTGAAAGCCTTCGAGCATCAGCGTTTCCCACAGCATGCGCGCATCGCGCACCGGCACGCCCCATTCGGTGTCGTGGTAGTGCTGCATCAGCGGGTCCGAGCCCGCCCAGGCACAGCGGTGTACTTGGTTCATGGCGCGCGCTGAGAGCAGCTTTCGACAGGCATGGCAGGAGTCGGCAGAGCCGCTGCGGAGGGCGAATCGAGCCGCCGCCGGGCCGCCCCAAGGCGGCGAGGGCCCCCTCGGGGGGCAGCGACCCACACGCAGTGGGGGAGCGTGGGGGTCACATTCATTGAAACGCCACTTCGGCAAAGCTGCGCAGCTTGCGGCTGTGCAGGCGTTCGACGCCCCCTTCGCGCAGGATGTCGATGGCGCGCATGCCTATGCGCAAATGTTGGTCCACGCGCTCGCGGTAGAAATGGTTGGCCATGCCGGGCAGCTTGATCTCGCCGTGCAGCGGCTTGTCGCTGACGCACAGCAAGGTGCCGTAGGGCACGCGGAAGCGAAAGCCGTTGGCGGCGATGGTGGCGCTTTCCATGTCCAGGGCCACGGCCCGACTCTGGCTGAAGCGCAACTGGGGCGTGTTGTTGGGCAGCAGCTCCCAGTTGCGGTTGTCGGTGCTGGCCACGGTGCCGGTGCGCATGATGCGCTTGAGGTCGCTGCCGGGCATTTGCGTCACGTCGGCCACGGCCTGCTGCAGCGCGACCTGGATTTCGGCCAGCGCCGGGATGGGCACCCACAGCGGCAGTTCTTCGTCCAGCACATGGTCTTCGCGCACATAGGCGTGGGCCAGCACGTAGTCGCCCAGTTGCTGGCTGTTGCGCAGTCCGGCGCAGTGGCCCAGCATCATCCAGGCGTGCGGCCGCAGCACGGCGATGTGGTCGGTGATGGTCTTGGCGTTGGCCGGGCCGACGCCGATGTTGACCATGGTCGTGCCGCTGCTGTCGGCGCGCACCAGGTGGTAGCCGGGCATTTGCGGCAGGCGCGGCGGCGGCGTGCCGAGTTCGTCTATGGCCTCGGGGGCCAGGCCGACGCGGCGCGTGACCACGTTGCCGGGCTCGACAAAGGCGATGTATTCGCTGTCGGGATTGGCCATTTCGGCGTGGCCCAGGCGGATGAATTCGTCGATGTAGAACTGGTAGTTGGTGAACAGCACGAAGTTCTGGAACCACTCGGGCGCGGTGCCGGTGTAGTGGCGCAGTCGGTGCAGCGAGTAGTCGACGCGTGGCGCGGTGAACAGCGACAGCGGCATGGCGCCGCCGGGTTCGGGCCGCCAGGTGCCGTTGGCGATGCCGTCGTCCATGGCCGCGAGATCGGGCAGGTCGAAGACATCACGCATCAGCAGGCGGCGGGCCGGCGTGAGCGAGCCTTCGATGTGGTCGTTCTCGGCGAAGGAGAAATGGATGGGAATCGGCTTGTCGCTGAGGCTGACTTCGAAATCCACCTGGTGGCTGGCGCGCAGCAGGCGCAGCTGCTCGGCGTAGTAGCTGGCAAACAGGTCGGGCCGCGTCAGCGTGGCTTCGTAGGTGCCCGGACCTTCGACAAAGCCATAGGCCAGCGGGCTGTCGGCGCGGGCCACCGTATGGGTGTGCACCCGCACTTTGGGATAGTAGGCGTGGACCGGCGACGAAGGCGTTTCGCCAGCGACAAAGCGCTGCATGGCGTCGCGCAGATGTTCGATCTGCTCGCGGTAGAGCTGCTGCACGTGGGCGAGAGCCTGTTCCGGGGAGGTGTGCCGTGTGATGGCGCGGTCGTGAGAGAGCTGTTCCATGGCCTATTGTGCCTGTCTTGCGTGACAGTATTTTGTCTGCCATTGCCGCGCCTCTTCGGCCGCCATGGGCGGGGCAATGTGGAAGCCCTGGACCAGTTCGCAGCCCAGTTCGCGCAGGCGTTCGAGCTGCGCCGCTGTCTCCACCCCTTCGGCCACGGTGTGCAGGCGCAGGCTGTGGGCCATTTGCACGATGGCCTTGACGATGGCTGCGTCGTCGTCGTTCTCGGCGATGTCGTTGATGAAGGATCGGTCGATCTTGAGCTGGTGGATGGGGTGGCGCTTGAGGTAGGCCAGCGAGGAGTAGCCGGTGCCGAAGTCATCGATGGCCAGCTCCACGCCCAGCTGCTTGAGCGCGCGCAAGGTGTGCTGCACCTGGACGTCGGACTGCATCAGCGTGCTTTCGGTGAGTTCCAGGTGCAGCAGCTGCGGCGGCATTCCGGTTTCCGCAAGTACCGTGGCCACTTCGTCGGCCAGGTTGTGGTGGCGGAATTCCAGCGCCGACATGTTCACGGCCACGGGCACGGTCGGCAGGCCCAGGGCATGCCAGGCCCGGGCCTGGCTGCAGGCCTGGCGCAGCACCCAGCGGTCGATGGCCGTGATCAGGCCGCGGGATTCGGCAAAAGGCACGAACTCTTCGGGGCTGACCAGCCCGCGCTGTGGATGGCGCCAGCGCACCAGGGCTTCGAATCCCGCGAGCGCGCTGTTGTCCGTGCGCACCAGCGGCTGGTAGTGCAATTCGAATCCCCCCAGGGCGATCGCCTGGCGCAGGAGCTGTTCCTGGTTGAGCATGCGGCTGGCCCGACCTTCGAGCTCAGGCGTGTAGAACTGGTGGAGGCTGCGGCCGCTGTCCTTGGCCAGATTGCGGGCGGCGCCGGCATTGCGCAGCAGTGCTTCGGCGGAGTCGCCATCCTCGGGAAAGATGGCTATGCCTATGGAGGAGGCGATCACCAGCTGCTGGTCGGCCACATGGCAGGGCATTTCCAGCAACGTGGTCACCTGGCGGGTGATGATTTCGGTTTCCGCGCGGGTTGGGCCGCCCGTCAGGACGACGATGAATTCGTCGCTGCCGGCACGTGCCACCAGATCGGAGCTGCGCACGCAGCTGCGCAGGCGCTGCGCGACTTCGCACAGCACCTGGTCGCCAGCCTGGTGGCCCAGCGAATCGTTGATGGTCGTGAAGCGGTCCAGATCCAGGCACAGCACGGACACCTGCGTGCTGTGCAGCTGGGCGTTGGCGATCAGCTGCTGCAGCTGGTCGGTCAGGTACAGGCGGTTGGGCAGGCCGGTGAGCGCGTCGTGGTGGGCCAGAAAGCGCATCTGGGCCCGGTCCCGGTGGCGCTGCGTGATGTCGCGCAGGACGACCAGGCGGTAGTCCTGCGCGCCCTGGTCCATGGGCATGGCGCGTGCGTCGAGCTCCATGGGAATCAGGTGCCCATCCTTGTGCCGCACCGTGACTTCATAGGAGACATCTTTTCCGCTGTTCATGGCTTCCAGGGCCGGCAGCCAGTATTCCGGACCCAGGTGGTTGATCACGGACTGGCCGCGCAGCTCGTCGAGGCTGTAGCCTGTCATGCGCAGCAGGGCCGGATTGGCGTCGATGATCAGCCCGTTGCGGTGCAGCACGATGGCCTCCTGGGTGGCTTCGGAGAACTTGCGCATGCGCTCTTCGCTTTCGCGCTGCTGCAGCTCGACCGCGCGGTCCAGGCTCAGGTCGCGTACCTGTACCACGGCGCCGCGCAGCACGCCTTGCTCCAGGTGGGGCGTGAGCCGCACTTCCATTTCCCGCTGGGTGCCCTGGGGCGAGCGGGCCTGGCGGGTATAGCAGACGTACTCACCGCGCAGGCAGCGCTCGATATGGGGCGCAATCGCCAGCCAGCTTTCCTGGCCCAGGATTTCCCAGGGCAGCTTGTCCAGCACGGAGGTGGGCGTGAGCCCGTAGTAATTCGCATAGCCCTGGTTGGCAAACCGGCAGCGCATGGTGCCGGCCTCGAAATAGGCCATGAGCCCGGGCGCTGCGTCGACAACGAGACGCAGCATGGCATTGCTGTCTAGGGGGCTTGGCTCGGAGGGGCTGGCGGACATGAAACTTCCTGTGAAGTGTCTGTTTTATAACGCAAGCAGGCATTGTTTCGCAGCGGACAAGCCCTTGGCTTTAGCGCCCGGCGCGACACCGAGTCGCCACGGGCAGGCATCTGGCGGTACAGCCCTGCGCTGCGCTGGGCGGCCTTGACCACGGGATAATCGGGGCTATGAACGCATCTTCTCCTTCCGCCAGTACCGGTTTCGACACCCTGGCCCTCAGCCCAGCCATGCTGACCAATCTACAGCAGCTGGGCTACCACCAGATGACGCCTATCCAGGCCGCAAGCCTGCCGCCGGCACTGCTGGGCAAGGATTTGATCGCCCAGGCCAGCACCGGCAGCGGCAAGACCGCGGCTTTTGGCCTGGCCCTGCTGACCAAGCTCAACCCGCGCTGGTTTGCAGTGCAATCGCTGGTGCTGTGCCCGACGCGCGAACTGGCCGACCAGGTGGCGACCGAAATCCGTCGCCTGGCCCGCGCGCACGACAACATCAAGGTCGTCACGGTGTATGGCGGCGTGCCTTCGCGCGCGCAGATCGCCAGCCTGGAAAACGGCGCCCACATCGTGGTCGGCACGCCAGGCCGGGTGATGGATCTGCTGGAGCGCGGCGCCCTGGATCTGTCGGGCCTCAATACCCTGGTGCTGGACGAAGCCGATCGCATGCTGGACATGGGCTTTCACGCCGACATCGAAACCGTGGTGCGCCAGTGCCCGGCCGAGCGCCAGACCCTGCTGTTCTCGGCTACCTACCCTGAAGGCATTGCCGACCTGAGCGCGCGTTTCATGAAGCAGCCCCAGCGCATCACCGTGCAGGCCCAGCACAGCGACGGCAAGATTGCCCAGCGCTGGTACGAAGTCAGCGAAGGCCAGCGCCTGCAGGCCGTGGCCGATCTGCTGCTGCATTTCCGCCCAGAGTCCAGCATTGCCTTTTGCAACACCAAGCAGCAGTGCCGCGACCTGGTCAGCCTGCTGCAGTCCCAGGGCTTCAGCGCGCTGGCGCTGTATGGCGAGCTGGAGCAGCGTGAGCGCGACGAAGTGCTGGTGCAGTTTGCCAACCGCAGCTGTTCGGTGCTGGTGGCTACCGATGTGGCCGCGCGCGGCCTGGACATTTCCAATCTGGCAGCCGTCATCAACGTCGATGTCACGCCCGACTCCGAAATCCACATCCACCGCATAGGCCGCACGGGCCGCGGCGATGCCGAAGGCCTGGCGCTGAACCTGGCCAGCCTGGATGAAATGGGCAATGTGGGCAAGATCGAAGTGCTGCAAGGCCGGCCCTCGACCTGGTTCCCTTTGAGCGAACTCACACCGGCCAGCAACGAGCCGCTGGTGCCGCCCATGCAGACCATACAGATCATCGGCGGGCGCCGCGAGAAGATCCGCGCCGGCGACGTGATGGGCGCGATGACGGCCGACTTCGGCTACACCCGCGACCAGATCGGCAAGATCAACGTCAACGACTTCTCGACCTACGTCGCCGTCGACCGCCGCATTGCGGGCGCGGCCGTGGCCAAGCTCAACGCGGGCCGGGTCAAGGGCAAGAGCGTCAAGGCGCGTCTGCTGTAATCCGATCCACGCCACGCTGGTGGCGCTGCGGCGCGGCCGGTCCATGTCCTGAGGGAGAGTCTCATGCTCGACGAATCGGTGTGGACTTCGCCGCGCGCGGTGCGCTGGCTGAGCCCGTCCAATCTGCTGCGGCTGTCGGTGGTCGTGGCCTTGCTGACGATTGTGCTCAAGACCCTGGCCTGGGTCATGACGGGCTCGGTCGGTCTGCTGTCGGACGCGCTGGAGTCGCTGGTGAATCTGGCCGGAGCGATCTTCGCCCTGACCATGGTCACCATCGCCCAGCGGCCGGCCGACGAGGAGCATCCCTACGGGCACACCAAGGCCGAGTATTTCTCGGCCGGCTTCGAAGGCATTCTGGTGGTGGTGGCGGCGCTGGCCATTGTCTGGGCCGCGGTGCTGCGTCTGCAGGCACCGGCGGCGCTGGAGCAACTGGGCTGGGGCCTGGCGCTGTCGCTGCTGAGCACGGTGTTCAACGGCGCGTTGGCTTGGGTCATGTTCCGTTCGGCGCGCGTGCACCGCTCCATGGCGCTCGAAGGCGATGCCCGGCATTTGCTGACCGATGTCTGGACTTCGATCGGCGTGGTCGTCGGCCTGGTGGCCGCGCATTTCACGGGCTGGCTGTGGCTGGATGCCGCCGTGGCCATCGCCGTGGCGCTGAACATCTTCAAGGAAGGCCTGGTGCTGGTCTGGCGCTCGTCCCAGGGACTGATGGACAGGGCCGTGGAGCCCGAAGTGCTGGCGCGCATTGAGGCCGAGCTGGCGCAGTACGCGACGCCCGAAGTGCACTTTGACCACTTGGTCACGCGCCGCGCCGGCCAGCGCTGCTTTGTCGATCTGCACATGCATGTGCCCGCCAACTGGACCCTGGGCCACGCGGCCCGGCTGCGCGCGCAGGTGGAGGCGGCGTTGATGCAGGCGGTGCTGGGTCTGCGCGCCACGATTGAACTGCTGCCCGAAGGGGCGACAACGGTATTTGAACAAACCGAGGCCTTGGCCGCGGTGGCGATAGGACACAGTTCCGGGCAGCCCGCCGCCAGTGAGCCGGAAAAATCGGGACAGGAAACAGCGACATGATGAGTGTTTTGCAGCGCGTGCGATGCGCGCGTGTGGAAGTCGACGGCGCAGTCTGCGGCCAGATCGACCAGGGCTTGCTGGTGCTGGTCTGCGCCGAGCGCGGCGACGGCGAGGCCGAGGCCGACAAGCTGCTGGCCAAGCTGCTCAAGCTGCGCATCTTTGGCGATGAGCAGGGCAAGATGAACCGCAGCCTGCAGGACGTGGGCGGCGGCCTGCTGCTGGTGAGCCAGTTCACGCTGGCCGCCGATACCGCGGGCGGCAACCGGCCCAGCTTCAAGCAGGCGGCTGCACCCGAAGAAGGCCGGCGGCTCTACGACTACCTGGTGCGGCAGGCCCAGGCCGCGCACGCCGTGGTGCAGACCGGCCGTTTCGCGGCCGACATGCAGGTGCACCTGGTCACTGACGGGCCGGTGACGATTCCGCTGCGCATCGCGCCGCGCTTGCAGCTGACGTAATGGCTACTGCTGCCAGAAGAACAGTCCCGACATCACCAGCCCGGTGACGACAATGCCGCCGCGCAGCCAGGGCGCGGGAATGCGCCGCGCCAGGCGCGCGCCGCCGTAGCCTCCCAGGGTGGCCGCGACCATCATGCCCAGGGCCTGCGGCCATTCGACCAGGCCGCCGGCCGCGTAGACCACCACGGCAATCGCGGTGAGCAGGGCCGAGACCAGGTTCTTCATGCCGTTCATGGCCGCCAGCTGGGTCTGGCCCAGCAGGCCGAACAAGGCCAGCAGCACAATGCCCAGCCCGCCGTTGAAGTAGCCGCCGTAGATGGCCACGGCCAGCATGCCCAGACCGGCCTTGACGGCCGAAGGCGGGCCGGAGTGGGTGGTGCCCGCGGTCCAGCGCCTCAGCTGCGGCCCGAAAGCGAACATCGTGGTGGCGGCCAGCAGCAGCCAGGGGACGACCTGGCGGAAGGTGGCATCGGGCGTGAACAGCAGCAGAAGGGCGCCGGTCGCGCCACCGAGCAGCGACAGCACGATCACGCTTTTCATGGCCAGGCCGGGCGGCGACTGCACGTCTTCGCGAAAGCCCCAGGCGCCCGCCAGATAGCCCGGCAGCAGCGCCACCGTGCCCGTGGCATTGGCGATCACGGGCGGCACGCCGGTGAAGACCAGTGCCGGCAAGGTCAGAAAACTGCCGCCGCCGGCCACTGCGTTGAGCGCGCCAGCGACAAAGGCCGCCGCCAGCAGCAACATCCATTCACCCATGAGACCTCCCTGTGGCGCTGGCGCGTGCGACATGCCGCGCTGCCGGCCAAACGCACCATCTTAGTGCGCGATCCGCGGGGCGGAGAGTGCATGCGCGACAGCGCCAAGGCAAAACAGTTGTGACCGTTTTGCATGGCGTGCGCGGCGCGGATGTGCTGGGCGAATGTGGGGGCTAATTCACTTTGCGTAGGGGTCCGCGAAGCCCAGCTCGCGCATGATGTCGCTCTCGTAGGCTTCCATCTCCTCGGCATCTTCCTCGCTGGTTTCGTGGTCCCAGCCCTGGGCGTGCAGCGTGCCGTGGACCAGCAGATGGGCGTAGTGCTCCTCGAGCGTCTTGTTCTGCTCCAGGGCTTCGCGTTCGACCACGGGCGCGCACAGCACCAGATCGGCCATCACGGTCGGCTCCTGCTGGTAGTCGAACGTCAGCACATTGGTCGCGTAGTCCTTCTTGCGGTACTCGCGGTTCAGGGCCTGGCCTTCCTCGGCGTCGACGATGCGCACGGTGATTTCCGCGTCCACCGCCAGGGCGTGGCGGATCCAGCGCGTGACTTTGCTGCGCGCCAGTACGGCGCGGTGGGCCGCGGCGGCGTCAAAGCGGCCGAATTGCAGGGAGAGTTGCAGTTGTTGCAGGGGCATGGGGAACTTCAAACGCTGGCGCGGTGCGTCCAGCGGGGGTGAAAGGGGCGGCAGCGCTTATTCGTCGATGGAGCGCAGGCGGCTGCGGCTGGCGGGCAGGCGGCCGCGCGCGTCGTAGGCGTCGACGATGCGTGCGACCAGCGGGTGGCGCACCACGTCGGCGCTGGTGAAGTGGGTCACGGCAATGCCTTTGACGCGCTTCAACACGCGCTCGGCGTCGACCAGTCCGCTGAGGGCGCCCTTGGGCAGGTCAACCTGGCTCACGTCGCCCGTGACCACGGCCTTGGCGCCAAAGCCTATGCGGGTCAGGAACATCTTCATCTGTTCGGGCGTGGTGTTCTGCGCTTCGTCGAGAATCACAAAAGCGTTGTTCAGCGTGCGTCCGCGCATGAAGGCCAGCGGCGCGATTTCCAGCACATTGCGCTCGAAGGCCTTTTGCACCTTCTCGTAGCCCATCAGGTCGTACAGTGCGTCGTACAGCGGGCGCAGATAGGGATCGACTTTCTGCGTCAGGTCGCCGGGCAGAAAGCCCAGGCGTTCGCCGGCTTCGACGGCCGGGCGGGTCAGCACGATGCGCTGCACGGCGCTGCGTTCCAGCGCATCGACGGCGCAGGCCACGGCCAGGTAGGTCTTGCCCGTGCCGGCCGGGCCTATGCCCAGCGTGATGTCGTGGCTGGCGATATTCTCGAGGTACAGGTTCTGGGTGGCGGTGCGCGCGCGCAGGTCGGCGCGGCGTGTCGACAGCTGGATAGCGCCGACCGGTGCTTCGAGCAGTTCGCTGTCGCCCGCGAGCATCAGCTGCAGGTGGGCTTCGGGAATGACGTCATCGGCCATCTCGTACAGTGCCTGCAGCATTTCCAGCGCCTCCTGGGCGCGGGCTTTGGGGCCGTCGATCTTGAACTGCTCGTGGCGATGGGCAATCGAGACCTTGAGTGCGGTCTCGATGGTGCGCAAATGCGTGTCCGCGGGCCCGCACAGGTGGGTCAGGCGGGTGTTGTGATGAGGAGTGAAGGTGTGGCGCAGGATCACGCGGATAATTCCAGGCTATGGCTGCCAAGGGGTGGCAAAGGATTCCAATGATAGGCAAATTGACCGGCACGCTGCTGGAGAAAAACCCGCCCGCGGTATTGGTGGACTGCCACGGCGTGGGCTACGAGGTCCAGGTGCCCATGAGCACCTTCTACAACCTGCCCGCGACGGGCGCGCAAGTGGGCCTGCTCACGCACTTCATCGTGCGCGAGGATGCACAGCTGCTGTTCGGCTTTGGCACGCACAGCGAACGCCAGACTTTCCGTGAATTGATCAAGATCACGGGCGTGGGCCCGCGCACGGCACTGGCCATCATCAGCGGCATGGGCATCGAAGACCTGGCCCAGGCGGTGACGCTGCAGGAGGCCGGGCGGCTGATCAAGGTGCCGGGCATAGGCAAGAAGACCGCCGAGCGGCTGCTGCTGGAGCTCAAGGGCAAGATCGGCGCCGACATGGGCTCGAAATCCCTGTTCACCAACGAGAACCAGAACGACATCCTGCAAGCGCTGCTGGCCCTGGGCTACAACGACAAGGAAGCGGCTGCCGCGCTCAAAGCCCTGCCGCCCGATGTGGGTGTGAGCGACGGCATCAAGCTGGCCCTCAAGGCCCTGGCAAAGTAAGCGCCCCCCATGACCATCCAAACCGACGACTTCGCGCCCGCGCCATCCAAGCGGGCCATTTCCGCCGCGCCCCTGTCGCACCACGAGGAAGCGATGGAGCGGGCCCTGCGGCCCAAGCTGATGCAGGAATACGTGGGCCAGGTCAAGGCGCGCGAGCAGCTGGAAATCTTCATTGGCGCGGCCCGAAAGCGCGGCGAAGCGCTGGACCATGTGCTGCTGTTCGGCCCTCCGGGCCTGGGCAAGACCACGCTGTCGCACATCATCGCCGCCGAGCTGGGCGTGAACCTGCGCCAGACCAGCGGCCCGGTGCTGGAAAAGCCCAAGGATCTGGCGGCGCTGCTCACCAGCCTGGAAGCCAACGACGTGCTGTTCATCGACGAGATCCACCGGCTCTCGCCCGTGGTCGAGGAAATCCTCTACCCCGCGCTCGAGGACTACCAGATCGACATCATGATCGGCGAAGGCCCGGCCGCGCGCTCGATCAAGCTCGATCTGCAGCCGTTCACCCTGGTCGGCGCGACCACGCGCGCCGGCATGCTGACCAACCCGCTGCGCGACCGCTTCGGCATCGTCGCGCGGCTGGAGTTCTACTCCGCCGAAGAGCTGGGCCGCATCGTGGTGCGCAGCGCCGGCCTGCTGGGCGTGCCGCTGGATGCCGAAGGCGGATTCGAGATCGCGCGCCGCTCACGCGGCACGCCGCGCATCGCCAACCGCCTGCTGCGCCGGGTGCGCGACTATGCCGACGTCAAGGGCGACGGCCGCATCACCGAGGACATCGCCAACCGCGCGCTGGCCATGCTGGATGTGGACCCGCAAGGCTTTGACGTGATGGACCGCAAACTGCTCGAAGCCGTGATCCACCGCTTTGACGGCGGCCCCGTGGGGCTGGACAACATCGCGGCCAGCATTGGCGAGGAGGCGGGCACGATCGAGGACGTGATCGAGCCCTATCTGATCCAGCAGGGCTATCTGCAGCGCACGCCGCGCGGGCGCATCGCCACCAAGGCGGCCTACCTGCATTTGGGCGTGGCCCTACCGGACCGTGGCGATGCAGGCCTCTGAAACCGACACCAGCACCTTGCCGCGTCGGCGCCGCCTGATCGCGGCCGGGATGGCCGTGGCGCTGCTGGCCGCTGCCGGTTGGGGCGTCTGGCTCTGGCGCGTGCCCGAAGTCGCGGCGGTGCAGGTGCAAACGGCACCGTTGCAGCGCAGCTTGCAGTTTTCGGCGCGCGTGGCGCGGCTGTCGCGCGTTGAAGTCGGCGCCACGCTGGTCGGGCGCGTGCAGGCGGTGGCGGTGCGCGAAGGCGCGCAGGTCGCTGAGGGCGCGCTGCTGGTGCAGCTTGAATCGGCAGAGGCCCAGGCCGCATGGGTCCAGGCCCAGGCGACGCTGGCGCAGCAGCAGGCGCGCGTCGCGGGCCTGCGCAGCACCGGGCGCAGCGGCGTCGAGGCCCAGCTGGCCCAGGCCGAAGCCAGCCTGCGCGCCGCCCAGCGCGATCTGGTGCGCAACCGTGCGCTGGTCGCGCAGGGCTTTGTCAGCCAGGCCCAGGCCGACGACAGCGAGCGCGCCGTGCAGGTGGCGCAGGCGCAGCAACGCGGCGCCCAGGCCCAGCGCGATGCCTACCAGGATGGCGGCAGCGAAATCACCCAGGCCCGCGCCCAGGTGGCCCAGGCGAATGCGGCCTTCGACGCCGCGCGGCTGCGCCTGGCGCAGACGGCAGTGCGCGCGCCGGCCGATGGCACCGTGCTGACACGCAGCGTCGAGCCCGGGCAGATCGTGCAGCCAGGCACGGCGCTGATGCGCCTGGCGCTGGCCGGGCCGACGCAGGTCGTGGCCCAGGTCGACGAACGCTTTCTCGACCAGCTGCGCGTGGGCCAGCGCGCGGCCGTGGTGGCCGACGCGTTCAGCGATCAGCCGCTTGCTGCCAGGATCATTTCCATCGCGCCCTCGGTCGACGCGCAGCGCGGGGCCATCGAAGTCAAGCTCGCGCTGGATGCGCCCGCACCCGCAGCCGGTATGCCCGCTGCCGGTATGCCCGCCGCCGGTATGCCCGATTTCCTGCGCGAAGACATGACCCTGTCGGTCGAGGTCGTGACTGGCGAACGCGCCCAGGCGCTGGTGCTGCCACTGGCCGCGCTGCAGGCGCCGGTGCAGGTGGGTACCCAGGTCGATGCGTCGGCCGCCGACCCCGCGGCCGTGGCGCGCAACGCCCAGGTGATGGTGCTCGAGAACGGCCGGGCCCGCGCGCGCAGCGTGGCCCTGGGCCTGCGTTCGCTGGCGGCCGTCGAGGTGCTGTCCGGCCTGCAGGCCGGCGAGCAGGTGCTGACCGCGCCCGTGGCCGACGGCCAGCGCGTGCGCGCGGTCACCGCCGCGCAGGGCCGCTGATGGGCTGGCTCGGCTTCGAGCGCCGCGTGGCGCTGCGCTTCTTGCGCGAAGGGCGCATGCAGACGCTGCTGATCATCG
>JAMNYN010000445.1 GCA_023622805.1 Pseudomonadota bacterium
AGCGCAGGCGCGCTTCCCAGATCGGCCCGGCGCAACCAGGCCAGCAGGCGCGATGCGGTCCAGCTGTCGGCGGCAAACCACAGCCAGCTGCCCAGCAGCACGCCCATCAAGGCGCCCTGGACATGGCCCAGCCACCACCCCAGGCCGCCGCCCGCCAATTGCATTCCCAGGAGCCAGAAACTACGCCAGACCATATTGTTCGCCTTTACTCACCCGGCAGCCGGGCCCGCGCATCCGCTGCGCTCTTTGTATCCGCTTCAGGCTTGCACTGGCACGCTCAGGCGGTAGCCCGCGCCGCGCACCGTTTCCACCAGGCCACTGGCCTCGCCCAGGGCTTCGCGCAGGCGCTTGACGTGCACATCCACCGTACGCTCCTCGATGAACACATGGTCGCCCCAGACCTTGTCGAGCAGCTGGGAGCGGCTGTGCACGCGCTCGGGGTGCTTCATGAAGTAGTGCAGCAGCTTGAACTCGGTAGGTCCGAGCTTGAGCGCATCGCCACGATAGCTCACGCGGTGGGCGGCGGCATCCAGCACCAGCGCGCCGGCGCTGACCTGGTCCTGCAATTGCTCGGGCGCGCGCCGGCGCAGCACTGCGCGGATGCGGGCCAGCAATTCCTGGGTGGAAAAAGGCTTGGTGATGTAGTCGTCGGCGCCAGCGTCCAGGCCCGCAACCTTGTCCGGCTCGTCGCCGCGGGCGGTGAGCATCAGAATCGGCACCGGCTTGGTGCGGCTGTCGGCACGCCACTTGCGCGCCAGCGCCAGGCCGCTGCTGCCAGGCAGCATCCAGTCGAGCAGGATCACGTCGGGCAGCACGGCGTCGAGTTCGCGCTGCGCGGAAATCCCGTCTTCGGCCCAGATGGGCTGAAATCCGTTGTGCCGCAGGTTGACCGCAATCAGCTCGGCAATCGCGGGTTCGTCCTCAACAATGAGAACAATGGGCAGTTTTTTCATCCCTGTCGTCTTTCAGGCTTAAAGCACGGCCGATTCAATGGCGGCCATGGTCTGGTGGCGCACGTCCTTGCCTTCCACCAGATAAATGATGAGTTCGGCCAGGTTCTTGGAATGGTCACCGATGCGTTCTATGGCCTTGGCCAGGAACAGCAGGTCCAGACTGGCCGAGATGGTGCGCGGGTCTTCCATCATGTAAGTGATGAGTTTGCGCACAAAGCCGTCGAATTCCTGGTCGATCAGGTCGTCTTCCTTGAGGATGGCGACCGCTGCCTTGGTATCGAGCCGGGCCAGCGCATCCAGCGTCTTGCGCAGCAGGCCCGAAGCCAGGTCGGCAGCCACGCGCAAGTCATGTGCAGGCAACACCCGTGCCGAGCCGCTGCCGACGATGGAGCGCACCATGCGCGACATCTTGTGGGCTTCATCGCCCATGCGTTCCAGATTGGCCGTGGCCTTGGAGAAGGCGATCAGCATGCGCAGGTCGCGCGCCGTGGGCTGGCGCCGGGCAATGATGGACGACAGCTCATGGTCGATCTCGACTTCCATGGCGTTGATCTGCTGCTCGGCCGCATCCACCTGGTCGGCGGCTTCGATGCTGAACTCCGCCAGCGAATAGATCGCCAGGCGGATTTGCGATTCAACCAGGCCACCCAACTCCATCACCCGCGCGGAGATGCGGTTGAGTTCACTGTCGAACTGGGACGAGAGGTGTTTTTCGTTCATGGTGTCTCCCTCAGCCGAAACGGCCAGTGATGTAATCTTCGGTTTCCTTGCGCTGGGGCTTGAAGAACATCTGCTCGGTCTCGCCGAACTCCATCAAGTCGCCCAGATACATGTAGGCGGTGTAATCGCTGCAGCGCGCCGCCTGCTGCATGTTGTGCGTCACGATGACCACCGTGTAGTCGTTCTTCAGCTCGGCGATCAGCTCTTCGATCTTGGCCGTGGAAATCGGGTCCAGGGCCGAGCAGGGCTCGTCGAGCAGCAGCACCTCGGGCTTGATCGCGATGCCGCGCGCAATGCACAGACGCTGCTGCTGGCCGCCGGACAGGCCAGAGCCGCTTTGCTGCAGCTTGTCCTTGACTTCATTCCACAGCGCGGCCTTGCGCAGCGCCCATTCGACGCGGTCGTCCATGTCCGTGGCGCTGAGGCTTTCGAACAGTTTGACGCCAAAGGCAATGTTGTCGTAGATCGACATCGGGAACGGCGTGGGCTTCTGGAAAACCATGCCGATCTTGGCGCGAATCAGCGCCACGTCCTGCTTGCTGGTCAGCAGGTTTTCGCCGTCAAGCAGGATTTCGCCCTTGGCGCGCTGATCGGGATACAGCTCATACATGCGATTGAAAGTGCGCAGCAAGGTCGACTTGCCGCAGCCCGACGGACCGATGAAGGCGGTCACCTTCTTTTCGGGAATGTCCAGGTTGATGTCCTTGAGCGCATGGAACTTGCCGTAATAGAAGTTGAGATTGCGCACCGTCAGCTTGGACGAGGAGAGAGCGGGAGAAAGGTTGACCGACATCGGTGGTTTCCTTGGCTTATTTTTGGCGCGTGAGCACACGCGCCAGAATGTTGAGACCCAGCACGGCCACGGTGATCAGGAACACGCCGGCCCAGGCCAGCTGCTGCCAGTTCTCGTACGGGCTCATGGCAAACTTGAAAATGGTCACCGGCAGGCTCGCCATGGGCTTGCTCAAGTCGGCGTTCCAGAACTGGTTGTTCAGCGCCGTGAACAGCAGCGGCGCGGTTTCACCGGCGATGCGGGCCACGGCCAGCAGCACGCCAGTGATCACGCCGGCGCGCGCCGCGCGCAACGTGACCATCATGATGACTTTCCACTTGGGCGTGCCCAAGGCATAGGCGGCTTCGCGCAGGCTGGCCGGCACCAGCATCAGCATGTTCTCGGTGGTGCGAATCACCACCGGAATCACGATCAGCGCCAGCGCCACCACGCCGGCGATGCCGGAGAAGCTGCGCAGCTGGGCCACCACCACGGCGTAGACGAACAGGCCGATGACGATGCTGGGCGCGGACAGCAGGATGTCGTTGACAAAGCGCGTGGTCTGGGCGAGCCAGCCGCGCTGCTGGTATTCCGCGAGATAGACCCCGGCCATGATGCCTATGGGCGTGCCGATCAGCGTCGCCAGCGTCACCATGGTCAGCGAGCCGAAGATGGCATTGGCCAGACCGCCGGCCTCGTTGGGCGGCGGCGTCATCTCGGTGAACAGCATCAGGCTCAGGCCACCCAGGCCCTGGCGAATCGTTTCCCACAGGATCCAGACCAGCCAGAACAGGCCGAAGGCCATGGCGGCCAGCGCCAGCGTCAGCGCCAGCTGGTTGACGCGCTTGCGCGCCGCATAGCGCGACTGGCGCTGGGCGGCCACTTCGGCCGCCTGCATGACCCGCTGGGCCGTGCCATTGACAGGGAGCTGGCTCATGCGCGGGTTCCTTCACTTTTCTGCAGGCGCGACAACAGCACCTTGGACAGCGACAGCACCACAAAGGTGATGAAGAACAGAATCAAGCCCAGATAAATCAGCGACGCCTGGTGCAGGCCTTCGCCGGCTTCGGCGAACTCGTTGGCCAGCGCCGAAGTGATGCTGTTGGCGGCTTCGAAAATCGACAGGGAGTTGAGCTGGTTCATGTTGCCGATCACGAACGTGACGGCCATGGTTTCACCCAGGGCGCGCCCCAGGCCCAGCATGATGCCGCCCAGAACGCCGGTCTTGGTATAGGGCAGCACCACTTTCCAGACCACTTCCCAGGTGGTGGAGCCCAGGCCGTAGGCCGATTCCTTGAGCAATGCCGGCGTGACTTCGAACACGTCGCGCATCACCGAAGCGATGAAGGGAATGACCATGATGGCCAGGATGATCCCGGCCGACAGAATGCCGATGCCCACGGGCGGCCCGGAGACAAAAGCTTCGAGGTAAGGCACGCCCGCGAACAGCGACTGCAGCGGCTTCTGCACATACTCGGCCAGCACAGGCCCGAAGACCATCAGGCCCCACATGCCGTAGACGATGGAGGGCACGGCCGCGAGCAGCTCGATGGCGGTTCCCAACGGGCGCTTGAGCCAGGCGGGCGACAGCTCGGTCAG
>JAMNYN010000704.1 GCA_023622805.1 Pseudomonadota bacterium
CCTTCTTCGTCACCAACGGCACGTCCACGGCCAACAAGATCGTCTGGCATGGCACGGTGGCGCGCGGCGACGTGGTGTTTGTCGACCGCAACTGCCACAAGTCGCTGCTGCATTCGCTGATCATGACCGGTGCCATCCCTGTGTACTTCGTTCCCAGCCGCAATGCCCACGGCATCATCGGGCCGATCAGCGAAGACCAGTTCTCGCCCAAGGCCATGCAGGCGCGCATTGCGCAAAGCCCGCTGGCCAGCCAGGCCATGAAAAATGGCGCCAAGCTGCGCATTGCCGTGGTGACCAACTCCACCTATGACGGCCTGTGCTACAACGCCGAAGCCATTGCCAGGAAGATAGGCGGCGCCGTCGATTTCCTGCATTTCGACGAAGCCTGGTATGCCTACGCGGCCTTCCACCCGTTCTACGAACACTACTACGGCATGGCCAAGGGCAAGCCGCGCGAGCAGGACGCCATCGTCTTCACCACCCATTCCACCCACAAGCTGCTGGCCGCCTTCTCGCAGGCGTCCATGGTGCATGTGCGCAACAGCCGCAAACGCCAAATGGACATGGGGCGCTTCAATGAGTCCTTCATGATGCACACCTCGACCAGTCCGCTGTACTCGGTGATCGCGTCCTGCGACGTGGCGTCGAAGATGATGGAAGGTCAGGCCGGAGAATCCCTGGTGCAGGAAATGCACGACGAATCCCTGGCGTTTCGCCGCGCCATGCTGCAGATCGAAGCCGACCTGGACAAGAAGGACTGGTGGTTCAAGGTCTGGCAGCCCGAACTCGTGGCCAAGAACCTGCGCAAGGCTTCGGCCCATATTCCGCCGGCCCAGGCCAAGGACTGGCAGTTGCGTCCGGACGGCAAATGGCACGGTTTCGACAAGCTCAGCGACGACTTCGTCATGATCGACCCGATCAAGGTCACGCTGACCATGCCGGGCCTGGACATGGACGGCAGCATGGCCAAGCAGGGCATTCCCGCCAGCGTGGTCAGCAAATTCCTCTGGACGCGCGGCATCGTGGTGGAAAAGACCAACCTCTATTCGCTGCTGGTGCTGTTCTCCATGGGTATCACCAAGGGCAAGTGGGGCACGCTGGTGGCCGAGCTGATGAGCTTCAAGCAGCACTATGCGGCCAATACCCCGCTGACGCTGGCGCTGCCCGATCTGGTCGCAAGCTACCCGGACGTCTATGCCAAGACCGGCCTGCGCGACCTGTGCGACCGCCTGCACCAGTTCAACGTGAGCCACGCCGTGCCCAAGGTCATGCGCGAAATGTACGTGGAGCAGCCCGACATGGCGATGATTCCCGCCGAAGCCTACAACCGGCTGGTGCAAGGCCAGGTGGAGAAGGTCGAGACCTCACAGCTCAAGGGCCGCATCGCCGCGACCATGCTCGTGCCTTACCCGCCAGGCATTCCGTTGATCATGCCGGGCGAGCAGTACAACGAGAAGGCCGAAGCCATCTTCAAGTACCTGCGCATCGCCGAGGCCCAGGACGCGCAGATCCCGGGCTTCGAATCCGACATCCATGGCCGCGAAGTGGAAGTCGACGCCGCCGGCAAGCGCCGCTATCTGGTGGAAGTGCTCAAGGACTAGGGCACCCGCCGCCACCCCACGCCCTTCGACTGCACCCACGGTCTAAGGGCGTGCGTCCCGGGCAGCTGGTCGCCGCAGGGACGCGGGCACGCCCTGCCCACAGACCAGCGCCCCAGCTTTCCTCCTCCTCCCCCGATTGACCGAGGCCCTGCGTGGCGCCAGGCGGCATGCCTGCGCGCTGCGCTTGCTCCCGAGTCCGGCAAGCCTGGATAGCGGGTGAACGCAGCGGAACAGGAAAAAAATGGGTGTTAGTAACGCCGCAGTGAAAAAATTCAGCATTTTTCTGAATATTGTTACAAAATACACAGTCGTTTTCTTTTTGGCAGCCAAGGCATTGTGCTAAGGGTCGACTGGGGGACTTCGCACTTTATGAACAAAACATATGGCAGCGTTTGGCACTCCTCACTCGGCACCCGGGCGACCGTTTCTGAATTCACCCGGGCCTGCGGCAAGCCCAGCGCCGTGGCCGCGGCACTGGCGCTGCTGTGCTCGTCGGTAGCCGCCCAGGGCGTTTCCTTCTGGGACGGTGGCGACTCGGCAAATTTCGGCAACAACCAGGTCGACGGTGGCTCGGGCAGCTGGACCGCCGCCGGCAGCAACTGGACCGGCGCGGACGGAGCGAGCAATGCCCCCCTGGGGGCCACGCCAGGCTTTGCCGTCTTCAAGGGCCCGTGGGGGCCATGGGGCCCGGGAGGACTGGGGGATCCGACACTCAAGGCCACGGTGAGCGTGGGCGGGGCAGGGGAGGCGCTGGCCGTGACAGGCATGCAGTTCGCGAGCCAAGGCTATGTGCTGCAGGGCGGCACCATCGCGCTGTCCGGCCTGCCGGGCACACGCGCCACCATCCAGGTGGGCGACGAGAGCGCAGCCTTCTACAGCGCCACCGTCAACTCGGTGCTCACCGGCAGTGCAGCGCTGGAAAAAACCGGCAAAGGTGAGCTGGTACTCACCGGCGTCAATACCTACAGCGGCGGCACGCTGGTGCAGGACGGTTCCGTCGTGGCCGGCGTGACCGGGGCGCTGGGCCAGGGTCCGGTGACGGTCAACACCAATGCCGCGCTGATCTTCCAGGCCAGCAGCAGCGCGGAAAACCTGGCCATCGGGCTGGCCGCCGGCGCTCCCGGCGCCAATGGCGGTTTTGTGCAGTTCAAGGACGACAGCTCGGCAGGCAGCGCCCGATTCATCTCCCTGAACGGCGCCACGGTCGAGTTCAGAGACAATGCCAGCGCCGGCAGCGCACAGTTCGACAATCGCGCAGGCGGCAATACCGATTTCACCGGCCAAAGCAGTGCGGGCACGGCCCGCATCGAGAACGGCCCCGGTGGACAGGTCAATTTCCTGGATACCGCGTCCGCCGGACATGCCACCCTGGTCAACCAGTCGGGCGGGCTGGTGGACTTCTTCGACAGCAGCACGGCCCAGTCCGCCACGGTGGTCAACCATCAGGGCGGCACGGTGCGCATCGATCACCTGACGGCCCCGGGGATGGCGATCGGCGCGCTGTCGGGTGCGGGCAATGTGCGCCTGGGCAACAAGGCCTTGACCACGGGGGGCCTGGGCACGAGCACTACCATCTCCGGCGTGATCTCGGGCGTGGGAGGCTCCTTGCGCAAGACGGGCGCCGGCACCCTGACCCTCACGGGCGCCAATACCTATGGTGGTGGCACGACCATCGCCGCCGGCACCCTGGTGGGCAGTGCCACGAGCTTTGGCACGGGCGCCATCGTCAACAACGCCACCCTGGAACTGGCGCAGGCCGGCAATGGCACGCTGAGCAACCAGCTTTCGGGCAATGGGGCCTTGATCAAGTCCGGCGACGGCACGCTGCTGTTCATCGGCGACGGCACGGGCTTCACCGGCAGCATGCAGGTCCTCGGCGGCACTCTGGCGGCCAATGGCCAACTGGGCGGCATGCTGACCGTGGGCGCCGGTGCGCGCCTGCGCGGTTCGGGCACGGTGGGCAGCGCCCACTTGCTCTCCGGTGCGGTGCTGGCCCCGGGTAACTCCATAGGCTTGCTGACAGTCGCCGGCGACCTGATCCTGGACGCAGGCTCCAGCTACGAAATCGAAGCCCAGGCAGACGGTCAGAGCGACCGGGTCCAGGTCAGCGGCAAGGCCAGCCTGGGTGGCGCCTCGGCCGTGGTTCTGGCGGCCAACGGCCAATGGAATCCTCTGACGCGCTACTCCATCCTCACGGCCGCGGGCGGGGTGACGGGCCAGTTCGGCACGCTGTCTTCCAACTTTGCCTTCCTCACGCCGACCCTGGCCTACAGCGCACAGGAAGTCACGCTGAGCTTGCTGCGCAACGATGTGGATTTCGCCGCGGTCGGCGCAACCGCCAACCAGCGCGCCGCGGCGGCCGCGGCCCAGGGCGCTGGCACGGGTGCCTTGTACCAGACGCTGGTGCAGCTGGATGCGCCC
>JAMNYN010000528.1 GCA_023622805.1 Pseudomonadota bacterium
AAGGGCGCTTCGTCGATCGCCGCCGGAATCCCGGTGATGCTGTTCCTCACCTTCACCCTGTTGATGCTGCAACTGCACAGCTTCAGCCGCGCGATGCTGGTCTTCCTGACCGGTCCGCTGGGCATCGCCGGTGTTGCCGCCGCGCTGCTGCTGCTGAACCGGCCCTTCGGCTTCGTGGCGCTGCTGGGCGTGATCGCGCTGATGGGCATGATCCAGCGCAACTCGGTGATCCTGATCGACCAGATCGAGATCGACCGCGCCCGCGGCGTGCCCGCCTGGGATGCCATCGTCGAAGCCGCCGTGCGCCGTCTGCGCCCCATCGTGCTCACGGCCGCCGCGGCCGTGCTGGCCATGATCCCGCTGTCGCGCAGCGTCTTCTGGGGGCCGATGGCGGTGGCCATCATGGGCGGCCTGGTCGTGGCCACGGTGCTGACCTTGCTGGCGCTGCCGGCCATGTACGCGGCCTGGTTCCGCGTGCGCAAGCCGGAGGCCGCGACTTAAAAAATGGGGCCCGCTTGGTTAAAAGGCGGCGCCAAACAGGTAAAATAGACGGTTGACCTAGGGCTGTAGTGCTTGCGCTGCAGCCCAAACCGCGCGGGTGGCGAAATTGGTAGACGCACCAGGTTTAGGTCCTGACGGTAGCAATACTGTGCGGGTTCGAGTCCCGCCCCGCGCACCAGCATACGAAGCCAGCAGCAACTGCTGGGCTTCATTCAAGCCCGTTTTTCTTTGTTGAAAACGGGCTTTTTTCTTGCCCTGGTTGTGTTCTTCGGGGCTGGCAGAATCTTCCAGCCGGCATGCGCTAGCTATGCGCATCCTTTCATTTCATTCCGGGAGAAGACGTCCATGAACAAGAAAATTGCAGGCGCAGCCATCGCCGTGGCCATTGCGGCGGCAGCGCTGCTCTACGCCTCGCCTTACATCACCCTGCACCAGATCCACAGCGCCATCGAGCGCAAGGACGCCGCTGCGGTGGCGGAGCATGTGGACTTTCCTGCGCTGCGCGAAAGCCTCAAGGCCCAGGTGCTGGTGAAAATGGAATCCGAGATGGATCGGACTGCCATGAAGGACAACCCCTTTGCCGGTTTGGGCCAGATGCTGGCCAGGGGCTTGGTCGACCAGTTCACCGATGCCCTCGTGTCGCCAGAGGGGGTGATGCTGATGCTGGAAAACGGCAAGCCCGGCAAACCCGCCGATGTGGCCGCCGCCGGTGTCGGTATCCCTTCGGGCGATGCCGAAAAGCCGCGCAATAAGCTTTCCGTGGACTACCAGGGCTGGTCCAAAGTGTTCGTCCACGCCAAGGGCGAGTCGGGCGGTTTTATCTTCCGCCGCGACGGCCTGATCGGCTGGAAGCTGGTCGCGGCCAAGATGGATTGAATACGCCACGCCGCAGCCTATCTCTGCCCTGATTTGTCCCTTACCATTGGGGGCAGCACGACGGCTTATCCCTAGCCGTCCAACGGAGGATTTATGGCCAAAGAGCAGCGCAACGAGAAGATGTCCAAAAAACCCAAGAAGGACACTTCAGCCCCCAAGAACAGCGGCAGTCCTTCCGACCGCCCCATGCCGCCCGTCACCTCGGTGATTCCGCGCGGTAAAGAGAAAAACAAGTAAAGCCGGCAACTGCCAGCGCCGCACTCGCTTGCGGCTTTGGCGATGGGCGCACCCAGACCGGTGCGCCCACGGCCCTTCCGTCCTTCGACGGTCTCAGGGCGAATGGCCGAGGGGCATGCCAATACGCTTTCGCCCCCGGTCATCTCACGGCTTCGCGCTGTCTTCCGGTCCCCGCAAAACCGGCTCCGATGCGTTTCCTCTCGACCGTGTCAGCGCGGTATTGATGGCTACGTGCGCCGAGGCTTCGGCGATGGCGTCGGCACTTGCTGCAACAGTACCATGTGCAGGCAACATGTCGTGCTTCAGATGAATCCAGTCGATCACCTCGCCATGGCGATGGTAGTCACCGACCAGGTCTTCCAGCATTTGTGCCGGATCACCGCCACATCGTTCACACCCAGCACCATCGAGAGAACGCACAGTCGCTGCGACAGCTCTGGCGAGGGGACGAATCGGCAATTGCTATCACCCTTGCGAGTGATTGATATGAGTTCTAGTGCCACGCACATTGTGCCTAGTCTGAAAAATATCCAAGGTGGAGTGTGTAAGTTGATTTAGCTAGCGCCACCGGTTGCGAGAATATTTGAGGGGATTAGTTGATTTTATTGAGTGGGCTGTTTTTTCAGCAAAACATCGATTAATCGTTGATTTATTTTGTGTACATCAAATCGTTCTTCTGCGAGACGGCGACTGGCTTGACCCATGGGTTCCATCAACTCCGGCTGCTCGATGAAAGTCAGCATTCTTTGAGCTAAGGCTTGGGCGTTGCGTGCCGGAACCAGAAAACCGTTGAGGCCCTCTACGACGGTTTCGCGGCAGCCTGGTACATCGGTGGTGATGATGGGGCGGCCCATGGCCATGGCCTCTTGCGTGCTGACGGGGACGCCTTCACGATAAGACGGCAAAACATAGACACTGGATTTTTCCAGCCAAGGTCGCACAGGCACATGACCATGCCACTCCAAAATACCCTCGTTCACCCAGCCTTGCACATCGGCGGTAGTGATTGCTCCGGGGTTTTCATCCAATCCACCCAAAAGTATGAAGCGAGTCTGTGGATGCTCTCGTTTGATGATACGTGCAGCATCCGCATACTCTGCAATGCCTTTTTCTCGCAGCAAACGTGCTACTAGTAAAAACGTGACCGGATGCTCCACAGGTGGAGAGCTTACCCATTCGGACAAGTCGACCCCAATACCACCCAAGCGAAACGCCTTGCTTGCGGGAAGCAACCGGGCCGCCACGAACTCGGCCATGTCGTCTGGATTCAAGAAGATAACTCGATGCGCTCGTGCCAGTGCTACGCGATACAAGCCCATTACCAAGCGTTTGAGTACGCGGCGTTTCAAAGAAAACTGCTGCGTCCCAGGAGTGAAGACAAATCCCAGGCCTTCCACCATCGCAAAACGACGCGGGACACCTGCCCACCATGCTGCCAGAGTGCCAAAAATAACCGGCTTGATGAAGTAACCGAGCGTGATGTCGGGAGCCAAACGGCGCAACTGGCGTGACAGCTGCCAGGCATTCCACGCATCGCGCAGCGGATTCATTCCTGTGCGGCTCATGGGGCAGTCCACCGGAGTAGCGCCCCAAGCCTTTACGGCAGCGCGGGTGGCATCGTCATAGTTGGGGGCTAGAGCCAACACTTGGATACCTTGGGTGCATAGGGCTCGAATCAATGGACCACGAAAATTAGCCAGGGAGGGGGCGTGGCTGGTGATGAGTGTGAGCGTTTTCAAGTTATTTTCTGACTTTTAGCGAAAATTTATCCCTTCATGATTTCCGATATTGTTACAAAATAGTACAAAAGGCCATGGTGTTTAGGTGGTCTTTGTTGGTCGCCTTGCGATGTGCTAAAGCAGGTCTGCTTAAAGCAATAGCTGTAGGCGGCGCTTCAATGAAATCAACGAGTTGCAATGCACGAATGCACGAAAAAATGACTTGCGCAGATGGTGCAGGTGTCACCAGCTTCGCCGCCGTTGCATGAACGAGCTACCAGCCCGACCAGGGTTGGAGCCTAGCAGCAACGGCATCGAAGTGGAAGTGCGTCGCAAGCACTTGGGAACCGGAGGATTTGCCATGAAATACGATGCGGGCTGCAATGGCAGGCCCGTAGCGGTGATGCCAGTCTCGGCCCATGGCCCCATTAACGTGAACGCGCGCATGGACGGTGCGACAGGCCAAGACACCGTGCGCCGACCACATCGCGATGGCCCCGGGCCTCTGGTACCGGCCAGTGCCGCCCCCTCCTGTACCCTATCAAAAACCTGCATTAAAAGGCCTTATGCATGGCTCAGAGTATTCAACAACTTTACGTCGTTGAATTTTTACTTGGGAGATGTCCAAGTAAGAGGCCTTAACATGGGGCGACTATTTTCTCATGTGGTGATCTGGTATCTCTGAAGAA
>JAMNYN010000229.1 GCA_023622805.1 Pseudomonadota bacterium
TGCCTTTGGTCACCGGGATTTACGCTTCGCTGGTTCCGGCCCTGGTCGCCGTGCTGTGGAGTGCCTCGCCGCGCCTGGGCGTGGGCCCGACGGCGCTCACCAGCCTGCTGATCGGGACTTCACTGCTGGGCCTGGCAGAACCAGGCAGCGCCCACTGGGTCAGTCTGGCGGTCTGGATCGCACTGCTGTCCGGTCTGCTGCAATGGAGCCTGGGCGCCTTGCGCGGCGGCTGGCTGCTCAACCTGGTCACGTCGCCCGTGCTCAACGGCTTCACCCAGGCCGCAGCGCTGCTGATCCTGGCCTCGCAGCTGCCCGCGCTGCTGGGCTTGCGCACCACCTGGCACGCGGTCTTCAGCGCGCCATCGATACACCATTTCGACCTGCGCGCAGCCGCCATAGGCCTGGGCAGCGCGGCCCTGCTGATGGCATTCAAGCGCTGGCGCTCGGGCTTTCCCTCGGCCATCGTCGTCGCCAGCCTGGCCGGCGTGCTGAGCTGGGCCACGGGTTTCGCCGATAGCGGCGGCAGCGTGATCGGCAACCTGCCGGCCGGCCTGCCCATGCTGCACTGGCCGGGCTGGCTCTCGGGCGACGAGTTTTCCGCCCTGATCATGCCGGTGCTGGTGATTTCGCTGGTGAGTTTTCTGGAAACCGCCTCCAGCGCCCAGGTCGAGCACCGGCTTGCCGGCACGCGCTGGAACGAAAACCAGGACCTGATCGCCCAGGGCATGGCCAAGGTCACTGCCGGCCTGTTCGGCAGCTTCGCCACCAGCGCCTCGTTTTCCCGCTCGGCCGTGAACCTGATGGCCGGAGCGCGCACCGGCTGGGCCACGATTTTTGCGGTGGGCCTGGTGTTTCTGGTGCTGATGTGGCTCACACCGGCGCTCTACCATGTGCCGCAATCGGCCCTGGCGGCGATCGTGGTCACGGCCGTGCTCAACCTCATCAAGCCACAGAGCATGTTCAGCCTGTGGCGCATTTCACGCACCGAAGCCTGCATAGGCCTGTCCACGTTTGCGCTCACGCTGGCGACCGCTCCGCGCCTGTACTGGGGCGTGCTGGCCGGCATCGTGATGGGTCTGTGCCATTTTCTGTACCAGCGCCTGCACCCCCGCATCATTGAAGTCGGCCTGCACCCGGACGGCAGCTTGCGCGACCGCCACCTGTGGCAGTTGAACCACTGGGCCGACGGCGCCCTGGTACTGCGCATGGATGCCGAGCTGGACTTTGCTTCGGCCTCCGCGCTGGAGCGGCGCATCGCCGACCACCTGGCCGAGCACCCCGAAGTACGCCATCTGTGCCTGCTGGCCCAGCCCATCAACCGCATCGACATCACCGGCGTGGAGACTTTCTTGCGCCTGCGCGCCCTGCTGCGCCAGCGTGGCGGCACACTGCATCTGAGCGGACTCAAGCTGCCGGTGGAAGATTGCCTGCGCCGCGCCCGCGCCCTGGACGCGGGGCCGGATCTGGTCCTGTACCGCACCGACGCCGAAGCACTGGCGGCGCTGCGGGAACTTTGCGCAGCTTCCGTAACCCCACTCACCCCAGCCCACCCCGGCGCTGATACACTCTGACCACACTGTTTTGCAATTTGTGACTGGTTCCCCGGCCCATCAATCTGTCTTCTTGCGCGACTTGCGCCTGTCTACGGCACACACCCTGGTAACCCAGTCTGGTGCGCCGGGACTGGTGCTGCCCAACGAGACCCCAACCCACTACCTTCAGGCAGTGATTGATGGCCTGTGCGAGCTTTCTTTGCGCGACCCGCTGACCGGCCTGGCGAATCGCCGGCATTTCCGCACCGTGCTGGAACGCGAAATCGACCGCATGGCGCGCTCGGGCGAAGCCGCCCTGCTGCTCATGCTCGACATTGACCATTTCAAGAAAATCAACGATACGCACGGCCATATCGCCGGCGACATCGTGTTGCAATCGGTGGCCAGAACCCTGCACAGCTGCGTACGCCCCATGGATACCCTGGCGCGCTACGGCGGTGAGGAATTCGCCATCGTCCTGCCCTCCTGCCAGGCGGCTTTTGGCCGCTCGATCGCCGAGCGCATACGCGAGGCTGTGGAGTCCACCGTGGTCCGGGTTTCCCCAGCGCTGGACCTGCATGTGTCCGTGAGCATTGGTGGCGCCTATGCATTGCAGTGGATTCGCAGCACCACCCAACTGTGGATCGAACGTGCCGACAACCAGCTCTACCAAGCCAAATCCGCCGGCCGCAACCGCATCAGCATCGAAGAACAACCCGACAGCACCGTGAGTGCAGAAGAAAAAAGCATGTTGTTTGGTTCCTCGTACCCCCCCCTCCACGGGGAAGACCCCTCGGCTGTGACTGGCGGCAAGCCCGCAAGTCCGGCAAGCAACGGCCTGTGAAAGCCATGCGATGAGCAACGCCGTGCTGCCCCCCCATCCCTCCATCTCGACCCATGTTCCCCTGGGCGACGCGGTGCGCGCGCGCCCACAGCACAGGGCCCAGATCATTGCCGTCACCAGTGGCAAAGGCGGCGTCGGCAAGACATTTGTCTCGGCCAACCTCGCCGCCGCGCTGACCCGCCACGGACTCAAGGTACTGGTCCTGGACGCCGACCTGGGCCTGGCCAACCTGGACGTGGTGCTCAACCTGTTCCCAAAGATCACGCTGCACGATGTGTTCACGGGCAAGGCTTCGCTCGAAGACGCGGTGCTGCCCGCGCCCGGCGGCTTCTCCGTGATCCTGGCCGGCTCCGGCATGATCGAGTATTCGCACCTCACGCCCGAAGTGCGCAGCAAGTTCCTCGAAGTCGTGGAAACCATGGCGCCGCGCTTCGACGTGGTGCTGCTGGACACCGGCGCGGGCATTTCCGATGTGGTGCTGTTCTCCGTGTCCATGGCCAATGAAGTGATGATCGTGGCCACGCCCGAGCCCACTTCGCTGACCGACGCCTATGCCGC
Source organism: Pseudomonadota bacterium (assembly GCA_023622805.1). Lineage (GTDB taxonomy): Bacteria > Pseudomonadota > Gammaproteobacteria > Burkholderiales > Burkholderiaceae_C > Comamonas > Comamonas bellezanensis. Next base: position 2,935 of record JAMNYN010000229.1, read on the forward strand.
CATCAAGGTGCTCACCACCCAGCAAAAGCGCCAGCACATGCGCCTGGTCATCAACCAGGCCGTGCGCCCCGGCGACGGGCGGGCGATCACGGGGCAGTTGCAGCAGGTGCTCAACCGCTTCGTGACCACCGATAGCGGCCAGCCCATGCGGCTGATCCACATGGGCGACATCCCTGCCGACCCGGCCGTGCGCGAGTCCGTCATGCGCCGGCAATTGCTTTTACAATCGACGCCCGGCTGCGCCGCCGCGCTCGCCGTGGCGCAGCTGGCCAACAAGATCAAAGCTATGCTGGTGGCGTGAGCGCAGTCTTTTCTCACCTGCTTCTCAGTTATCAGCCCACGAAACTGGCGTGCCCCAAGCCAGGGGCACAAGCCAAGGGCAGCCCCGCAGCGACGGTGCCGTCCCCCTCCACCGAAGGTTGAGAGGGGAATGCGGAGGTCCGCCTCTGCGGCGAAGCCGCTCAGGGTGTGTTTCACTTCAAGTGTTTTCCCGTGACCGATATCCTCAATATTTCCTGCTACAAGTTCGTGGCACTGCCGGATGCGCAGGCGCTGCGCGAGCTGCTGCTGGCGCGCGCGCTGGCTGAAGACCTCAAGGGCACCATCCTGCTCGCCGAGGAAGGCATCAACTTTTTCCTCGCCGGCCCGGCCGAGCGCGTGCACGCCTTTGTCGATGCGCTGCGCTGCGATGCGCGTTTTGCCGACCTCGCGCCCAAGGAGAGCTGGTCGAGCACCGTGCCGTTTCGCAAGATGCTGGTCAAGGTCAAGCGTGAAATCATCCGCATGGACCACCCGGCCATACAGCCGGCCGCCGGCCGCGCGCCATCGGTCAGCCCGGCCCGGTTGCGCCAATGGCTGGAACAAGGCCATGACGACGAAGGCCGGCCCGTGGTCACGCTCGACACGCGCAACGACTTCGAAGTCGACGCCGGCGCGTTCGACTCAGCCCTGGACTGGCGCATCAGCAAGTTCACCGAGTTTCCCGCGGCCCTGCAAGCCCACCAGCAAGAGTTGGCCGGCAAGACCGTGGTCAGCTACTGCACGGGCGGCATACGCTGCGAAAAAGCCGCCATCCTGATGCA
>JAMNYN010000362.1 GCA_023622805.1 Pseudomonadota bacterium
CAAGGATTTCCCATGAGTGTGCGCAATCTGGAGGCCTTGTTACAGCCCCGCTCAGTGGCGGTGATCGGCGCTTGCGGCCGCGCGGGCAGCCTGGCGTCGTGCGTCCTGCGCAATCTCAAGCAGGGCGGATTCAAGGGCCCGCTGTGGCCTGTAGACCAGCGCCATGCCGGCGTCGATGGCGGGCCGGCCTGGCCCGATATCGCGTCGCTGCCGCGGGCGCCCGACCTGGCCGTGATCTGCACGCCCGCCGTGGCGGTGCCCGCCTTGATCGCCGCCCTGGGCCGCAAGGGCACGCGGGCCGCCATCGTGATGACGGCAGGCTTGAAGACGGCGACGGCAGACGGCCTGACGCTGGAGCAGGCCATGCTGAACGCGGCGCGGCCCCACCTGTTGCGCATCCTGGGGCCCAACTGCATTGGCGCCCTGGTTCCCGGCGCAGGCCTGAACGCCAGCTTTGCGCCGGGCAATGCCCTGCCTGGCACGCTGGCGTTTGTCACCCAGTCCGGCGCCCTGGCGACCGCCATGCTGGACTGGGCCAACAGCCGTGCCATCGGGTTTTCGCACTTCATCTCCCTGGGCGACAGCGCCGATGTGGATTTTGGCGACGTGATCGACTACCTGGCCAGCGACCCGGGGACGCGTGCGATTTTGATGTACCTGGAGTCGGTCAAGGCCGCGCGCAAGTTCGTCTCGGCAGCGCGCGCCGCATCGCGCAACAAGCCGGTGATCGTGGTCAAGGCCGGGCGTGCGCCCGGTGGCGCCCGGGCCGCCGCCTCGCACACCGGGGCCCTGGCGGGCTCGGATGCGGTGTTCGACGCCGTCGTCCGGCGGGCCGGCATGTTGCGCGTGGACACGCTGGAGGCCTTGTTCGATGCGGCGGAAACCCTGGCCTATATGCGGCCCTGGCGCGGCGAGCGGCTGGCCATTCTCACCAATGGCGGCGGCGCCGGTGTGCTGGCGGCCGACGCGCTGGAACTGGGCGGCAGCCCGCTTGCGCGTCTGAGCGAGGAGACCGTTGCCAGCCTGAACCAATGCCTGCCGGCTACATGGTCGCACGGCAATCCGGTGGACATCATTGGCGACGCGCCGGTCGGCCGCTACCAGGATGCGCTGAACGTCCTGCTGGCGGCGCCCGATGTGGATGCCGTGCTGTTCATGCATGCACCCACGGCCATCGTCGCAGCCAGCGAGATTGCGCGCACCTGTCTGCCCATCATGCAGCAGGCGGCCAAGCCGATACTGACCTGCTGGCTAGGGGGAGCTGCCGTGGCGGCCGCACGCCAGGCCAGCGCGCAAGCCGGTATCGCTTCCTACAGCACGCCTGAACGCGCGGCGGCGGCCTGGCTGCAACGCCTGCATTACGCCCGCAATCAGCAAGCCCTGCAGCAGCTCCCCGCAGCCACGCTGGAAGATTTTGCGCCGGATGCCGCGCAGGCCCGGCGGCTGCTTGAGCAGGCGCTGTCTGCGGGTCGCGAGTGGCTCGATGGGGCATCGGCCCAGGCGCTGCTGCGCGCCTACGGCATTCCCACGGTGGCAGCCATCCAGGTCGGCAATCTGGAGGAGGCGGTGGCCGCGGCCCGGCAGATAGGCTATCCCGTGGCCTTGAAAATCGTCTCGCCGCAGATCATCCACAAGTCCGATGTCGGTGGTGTGGCGCTGGGCCTGGCGGGCGACGAAGCGCTCAGGGCTGCTGGAGCGCACATGCTGGAGCAAGTGGCGCAGCTGCAGCCCAAGGCGTTGCTGCAAGGCTTCACCGTGCAGGCCATGGCCCAGCGCCCCGGCGCCTACGAACTGATCGTCGGCATTGCCACCGATGCGGTGTTTGGCCCGGTCCTGCTGTTTGGCGAGGGCGGCACCGCCGTGGAGTTGCGCCAGGACCATGTGGTTGCCTTGCCGCCGCTCAACACCAGCCTGGCGCGTGACCTGGTCGCCAGCAGCCGGATAGGGCCCTTGCTTGCCGGCTACCGCGGCCGCCCTGCCGTGAAGGAGCAGGCATTGCTGGACGCGCTGCGAAAAGTCTCGCAGATGGCCTGCGATCTGCCCTGGCTGGCCGAGCTCGACATCAACCCGCTGCTCGCCGATGAGCACGGCGTGCTGGCATTGGATGCGCGCGTCAGGCTGCGGCCGGTGGCCGCGGGCGAGGCCAGCCGGCTGGCGATCCGGCCCTATCCGTCGGTGCTGGAAGAGCGTATCCAGCTGGCGAGTCATGAGTTGCTGCTGCGACCGATACGGCCCGAAGATGGGGAGGGGCTGAAGGCCTTTTATGCCGCGGCATCGCCGGCGGACATGCGCCTGCGCTTCTTTCTGACGCGGCGCGAGGTGCCGCATTCCGAGTTGGCGCGCTACAGCCAGATCGACTACGACCGGGAAATGACGTTCATTGCGCTGCTGGGCCCGACCATGGTGGCGGAGGTGCGGGCGGTGTGCGATCCGGACAACTTTCGGGCAGAGTTTGCCATCCAGGTTGCGCGTGATTGGCAAGGCAAGGGCTTGGGGCGTCTGATGCTGAACAAGTTGATCGGCTACCTGCGCGAGCGCGGAACGGCCGAAATCGTCGGTCAATGCCTGCCGGAGAACTGGGCCATGGCGACCCTGGCGGCGCAGGCGGGCTTTGCAGTGACCGCCGACCCCTTGCAGGACAGCATGGCACTGCGCTTGTCCCTGCGCTGATGTGCCGCTGCAGCGTTCTTGGCGCCGCCGCCTCTGCCGGCTTCAGGCTAGCTGCCGTGCGCGCTGGCCTATGGCCGTCAGCAATTCCAGCGCTCTGCGCGCCGCCAGCACTCCGCCGTCGATGTCGCCGCGCACGAACAGGGGGCGCAGCTCCTCGATTTCTTCCAGCTGCTCGATCAGCGCGGGCTCGGCCAGCTTGTATTTGCGCAGAAAGCTGACCATGGTCATGGAGGCATGGACCATGTCTTCGGCGGCCGTGCTGATGCCGGTGCGGTGCAGGATGAAGTTCACCCAGTGCGTGCCGGCCAGCATGGCGGCTTCGATGCGGATTTCCCAATCGGCGTCGGTGAGCTTGGCCAGCGATTGTTCAATGCGTTCGGCTTTGGCGCGGTGATTTTCGGGGGTCATGGGAGTCTCTCTTGAGGAACCAGGGCTTGGTAGACGGCGACGGCCTGGGCCATGGCGCGATTGCACTCCTCGACAATCGCGGGCGTCGGCGTGCGGTCGCCGCGCAGGCATGGATCGCGGTGCTCTTCCAGGGAATGCAAGGCGGCTTCCAGGCGCTGGATGGGCTCGGGCATGTCGCCAGGAATGGCGGGCCAGCCCACATGGCTCACATCGCCCGGGCCGCGCAGTTCGCGGCGAAAGCTGCCGTCGGCTTGCGGCACGACATGCACGCCGGGAATGGTGGAAAAGGCGCGGGCTTCGCTGGTCAGCCCGCTGGCGTGCAGCGAGGCGTTCCAGATATTGGTGCCGGTCGTCAGGCAGGTCCAATACCAGAGCTCGAAATCCTGCAGGGGATCGAGCCGCTCGCGCAGTTGCAGCAGGCGGCCGATCTTGTCGGCGTGGGAAGTGATCTTCATGATTTCTATCGTTGTCTGCTTGCGGGCCGTTGCCCATGACGAAGGCCGCCGCCGGCCAATGGCTGGGGCGGCCCGTGCCTGGTGGACAGGCGCTCAGTCGGGCTTGATGTTGCCGGCGACGATCACCTTGCGCCAGGTGGCCAGGTCGTCGTTGATGGTTTTCACGAACACCTGGCGGCTCACGGCGGGCGCCGGCGGCACGTTCGCCTGGCGCAGGGCTTCCACGAACGCGGGCTTCACCACTTCCGCATTGATGGCCGCATGCAGCCGCTCCAGGATGGCTTGGGGCGTGTTCTTGGGCGCGAAGACACCTTGCCAGCCCGTGGGCGTGAAGGGATAGCCTTGCTCGGTGAACAGTTTGACGTCGGGCAGCTTGGGGCTGCGCACGGTGCCGGTCAGCGCGATGCCGCGCAGCTTGCCCTGGGCGATGAAGCCCAGCGGCGAAACCACGTCCACCCAGCCAATGGGCAGCAGGC
>JAMNYN010000524.1 GCA_023622805.1 Pseudomonadota bacterium
ACGGCCACTTGCGCTGGATGTCGCTGAGCACGCCTTCGATGCGGCGCAAATTGCTTTCCACTTCGGCGCGCAGCGCGCCCAGGTCCATCGTTGCTTCGCGCGCATTGGCGCCCACGGCCTGGGCTTCGGCCAGCACGGCATCGACTTTTTGCAGGCTTTGGCGCGTGTCCGCGAGCAGACCGTTGAGCTGCACCACGGTGGCGCGCACGGCGGGCATCACGCCGTCGGCGTCGAACACCTGGCGGTCCGCGCGCGTCACCAACTGCTCCATGCGCGCCATCAGCGCCTGGGCCCGTTCCAGCGTGGCCACGACCTGGCGCGCATCGGCTTCGTTGCCCATGACCACGCCCAGGGCGCCGCCCGGGCCTTGCAGCCGCGCAGTCAGCGATTGCACCTGGCCCAGCGCACCGCCCAAGGCCGAATCCTGCGCCGTCATGGCGCTCAGATTGGTCAGCAGCTCCTTGGCCGAGGACATGATCTGCGGAATTTCCGCCAGGGCATCGCCACGCAGCACGGGCCGCTGCGCACCGTCCGGGAGTTCCGGGTCCGTCAAGATGCCGCTATAGGCCTTGATGGTCGTGCCACCGACCAGGCCGCTGACCAGGGTGAACACGCTGCTGGTGCGCAGCCAGTGCGCGTCCTTGCGCGGCACGTCGACGATGATGCGCACATTGCCGTCCTCCGACAGCTCGATGCGGCGCACGCGCCCTATGGGAAAGCCCGAGAAGGTCATATCCATGCCGACCAGCACGCCTTCCGAATCGTCGGCCGTCAGCACCAGTTGCTGCGTGGGCTCGAAAGCGCCGCGGGCATACAGCAGGTACAGCGCCGAGCCCAGCAGCAAGGCCAAGGTGAACAGCAGCAAGGCCGCGGCCTTGACCCGCAAATGGGCCACGGGCCGCAACTCTTCGGGCGCCACAGGCGCGGGATCAGGTGTTTTTGTGTCCATGAAGGTTCCGGGTCTCAATAATAGTTGCCCATCAGCGACAGGATTTCGATCACCAGCAGCACGACAAACATGCGTGCCAATCCGCCCAGCTCGCGCCCTTGCTGGCGCAGCCGCGGCAGCGGCGCGTACCAGCCCGAAGCCATGGGAATCAAGGCCACGGCCAGGCTGAAAAAACAGGTCTTGAGTATGAAGACCAAAGTCACGCCCGGCTTGAATACCTGGCCGAACAGCCGTGTATAGACCGGCAGACCCGCCAGGCTGAAGCCATAGACGCTCAGATAGGCCGTGATCAAGGCCACCACACAACTCAGCGCCGCCAGGGTCAGACAGGCAAACAGCCCGCCCACGGCGCGCGGCATCAGCTCGGTGCGCACCGGGTCCACGCCCCGCTGCTGCAGGGCCGAGATATGTCCGCGCACGCGCAATTGCGCCAGTTGCGTGCCGCTGGGAATGGTGCAGCGCATGGCCACGAACAGACAGGCCGTGAGCGGAATCAGCTCCAGCACCAGCACCCGCACCACCATCTCCAGCGCATAGCGCGACAGTCCATAGCTCAGCGCGGTGACCACCACGATGTGCGTGATCACAGCGCACAGCAGCGCCGCCAGCGCCGTGAAGCCCAGCAGCACCGGTCCGGTCTGCACATACATCTGGTAGGCCATGCGCCCGCGCACGGTGCCGCGATAGCTGGAGGGCGACAGCAGCAGCACCAGCACCACCGCACCCAGATAAATGCTGCGCCACCAGGCCAGGGCCGTCTCGCAGGCACCGTCCCAGAAACGGCCGGCAAGACTGACAGTGGCGTGGCTCCAATTCATGCGGCCATGATAGCGGGCCGGGCACCGCGCCCTGGATGTGCCGGGCCCCCACCGGTGCAAAGACCGAAAAAAAGCGCCCTAAGGCGCTTTTCAATCAAGCTCAACGCGGCCGCAGCTGCCGCCACAGCAGACCCAGCAGCGCCAGCGCCATGAACACAAAGGCCACGAACGACCAATTGGCGATGGAGCCACCCAGAAAGGTCCAGTCGATGGCCGTGCAGTCGCCCGAGCCACGGAAAATCATGGGAATGGCGCGGCTCAACGGGTAGTTCTCGACCATGCCGTAGAAGTCACGGCCGCAGGTCGCGAACTCGGGCGGATACCACTGCAGCCAGCTTTGGCGGGCGGCCACGAAAGCACCAAAACCCGCGCTCAGCAGCGCCAGCAGACCCCAGCCCAGCCACCAGCCACGGCCCTGCCGCAGGCTCGCCAGACCGGTGAACACGGCCACGGCGATCAAGGCATAGCGCTGCACTATGCACATCGGGCAGGGCTCCAGCCCCACGCCATACTGCAGGTACATGCCAAACGCCAGCATGGCCACGCAAGCCGCGCTGATCAGCGCCAGCACGCGGCGCGGCGCCGTTTCCATCCAGTTCAACCACATCATCTCTTGTCCTTGAAAGGCCGCAGACCACGGCCCTCGAAGTCCGTCAAATGCCTGCAGCCTGGTCGATAAACACCTTGGCTCTACGTGGCGTCACCACCAGCGTCTCGCCCTCGCGCAAACCCATTTCCTTGAATTGTTGCGCAGGAATCTGCGCTTCGATCAAAGTATCTTCACCCCCAGGGGCTGATGATTGGTTTTCATCGGCGGGAATTAGTTCCAGCCGTGCAATCGGCCCGACCACAATCGCCCGGCTGAGCTGGGCCACGATGCCGCGCGGGCGGCCCTGGGCGTCGATGTTCTGCCCTGGAGAATAGCGCTCCACGTCCAGATCGTGCGGGCGCACATAGGCAAAGGCCTTGGCGTCCTTGGCCTGGGCGGCCTCGGGCGCATCGAGCTCTATGCCGCTCATGTGCACCAGGCCGTCGTTGGCGCGGCCGTGGAACAGGTTCACATCGCCCAGGAAGCCATAGACAAAGGGGCTGGCGGGATTGTCCCAGACGTCCTGGGGCGAGCCGCTTTGCTCGATCCTGCCCTGGTTGATGACCACCACCCGGTCGGCGACTTCCAGCGCCTCTTCCTGGTCGTGGGTCACGAAGATCGACGTCACATGCAGCTCGTCATGCAGGCGGCGCAACCAGCGGCGCAGCTCCTTGCGCACCTTGGCATCCAGGGCGCCGAAAGGCTCGTCCAGCAGCAGCACCTTGGGCTCGACCGCCAGGGCCCGGGCCAGGGCAATGCGCTGACGCTGGCCGCCCGAAAGCTGGGAAGGATGGCGGTCGGCCAGCCAATCGAGCTGCACCAGCTTGAGCAGATCCATCACCTTGGTGCGGATCTGGGCTTCGCTGGGCCGCTGATTGCGCGGCTTGACGCGCAGACCGAAAGCCACGTTCTCGAACACCGTCATGTGGCGGAACAGCGCGTAATGCTGGAACACAAAGCCCACGTTGCGCTCGCGCACATGCACGTCGGTCGTGTCTTCGCCGCTGAAATGGATGCTGCCCACGTCGGGCGTTTCCAGCCCGGCAATGATGCGCAGCAGCGTGGTCTTGCCGCAGCCCGAGGGGCCCAACAGCGCGATCAACTCGCCCGATGCGATGTCCAGGCTGACGTCGCGCAGCGCCTGGAAACTGCCGAACTGCTTGCTGACGTTGCGGATTTCGATACTCATAGTGTTTCTTCTTTCAGGCGGTCTGGGGTGTCGGCCGCTCGGGCGGCAGGCTGGCCGCGGCCGCCTGCTCGCGCTCGGCACGCCATTCGGCAATCGACTTGACCACCAGGGTCACCAGCGCCAGCAGGGCCAGCAGCGAGGCCGCCGCAAAGGCCGCGACCGACTGGTATTCGTTGTAGAGAATTTCCACGTGCAGCGGAATGGTGTTGGTCTGGCCGCGGATATGGCCCGAAACCACCGACACCGCGCCGAATTCGCCCATGGCCCGCGCATTGCACAGGATCACGCCATACAGCAGACCCCACTTGATATTGGGCAGCGTGACCTTGTAGAAGGTCTGCCAGCCGGTCGCACCGAGCACGATGGCCGCCTGCTCCTCATCGCTGCCCTGGGCCTGCATCAGCGGAATCAGTTCGCGGGCGATGAAGGGGAACGTCACGAAGATGGTCGCCAGCACG
>JAMNYN010000590.1 GCA_023622805.1 Pseudomonadota bacterium
CACCTGGCGCTGGGCAAAGTAGCCCGCCATCTCGCGCAGGTAGTCATCGCTCAGATAGGCCAGCAGATGGGCCATTTGCGGATGGCTGCGCCGGCCGTCGCGGAAATTCTGCAATTGCTGGAACAGATAGCCCGCGGGCTTGCCGGCCAGTCGGGGGAAGTAGCCGTCAGCCGTCGCCCGCCCCTGGTCGCCGTGGCAGGCGCTGCAGGCCTTCACGCGCCAGGCCATGGAATCGACCGGCGCCTGGGCCCCGCTTTCCTGGGCCCCCGCAGCGCCCATGGCCGCCACACCGACCAAGGCCGACGCCACCCACTGGCGGCAGGCACTGGCAAAACCGCTGCACTGAACACCCCCGCTCGCCCCGCCCCACGTAAAACCGGCCATTGCACGCTCACCCTGTCTTGCTTAGAGAAGATCGAATCTACGGTCTGGTGACCCAACTGAGTAGAGGGACTTCGCCTATAGCCGCTGGCTTGGGGCAGGCCACCTCAGGGAAAACATGCATGCCTTGCTCCTGCGCCGCCGACAAGCCATGCCAGCAACCGCCTACAAGCACCTCCTCCACCCCTGCGTACATTGGACTAGCCCCCGCACCCGCCGCACGCCCGCGGCAGCCCTCAGGGAGTCGTCCATGTTTGCTGCAGCCCTTCTTAGCATCGGTCCACTGCCGCGCAGTTGGCAATCGGCTTTGCGGCTGGTCGGCCTGGGTCTGGTGTGCAGCCTCAGCGCCTGCACCCACCCCATCCCCCAGCGCATAGAGGTCATCCAGAACTTTGATGCCGCGCGCTATGCGGGCACCTGGTATGTGCTGGCCCGGATCGATCATCCGGCGGAGCTGGGACTGATACAGACGGGCGTGCACTACCGCCGCAACGATGACGGCTCGCTGTCCATGGTGCAGCGCGGCCTGGATCCGGCCAGCAAGCAATGGAGCAAGCACGAAAGCCTGGCCCTGCCCGCGGGTGCTCCCACCCAGGGCGCGCTGAAAACAGCCTCCTTGGGCCCGTTCGCCAGCGCCTACAACGTGGTTGCGCTGGACGCAGACTACCGCTGGGCCCTGGTGCTGGGTGCGAGCGCCGACCGCGCCTGGGTGCTGTCACGCACGGCCAGCCTGCCGGCGCAGGCCCGGGCCAGTCTGCTGCAACAAGCGCACCACGCTGGCGTCGACATTGAACAGCTGCTGTGGGTGCCCCAGGAACGCCTGCCCTCGGCCCTGGCGGCGCTTTAACCGGCTCTGGCTCTATACTGGCACCAGCCCTTCAATCATCGCAATACGCCCGCATCGGAGTGTCACCGCATGGATTACAAGGACTACTACAAAATCCTGGGCGTCGCCAAGGACGCGAGCGCACAGGACATCAAGAAGGCGTACCGGCGCCTGGCCCGCAAGCACCATCCGGATCTGAGCCAGGACAAGGACGCCGCCAAGCGCATGGCCGAGATCAACGAGGCCAATACAGTGCTGTCCGACCCCGAGAAACGCGCCGCCTACGACCAGCTTGGTACGGCGTCGGCGGGGGGATTCGGCGGGCATGACGGCTTCGAGCCTCCGCCGCACTGGGACGAAGGCCATACTTTTCACGCCGGCCACAGTGGCGACAGCGAAGCCTTCAGCGATTTCTTCGACCAGCTGTTCGGCCAAAGCGCCCACGCCAGGCAGGCCCGTGCCAGCGGCCGCCCGCAAGCCGATCGCAAGGGCCGCGACCAGCACGCCGTCATCGAACTGGACCTGCAGGACAGCTACCAGGGCGCGCAACGCTCACTGCATCTGCGCAGCACTGCACTCGATGCCCACGGCCACCCGGTGGAAAAAACCCGGGAGCTGCATGTCACCATCCCCAAAGGCGTCAAGGAAGGCCAGCTGATACGCCTGGCAGGCCATGGCGGACCGGGTGAAGGCCATGGCCCGGCCGGCGACCTGCTGCTGGAAGTACGTTTCAACCCCGATCCGCGCTGGCATGCCGAAGACAAGGATGTCTATCAGCATGTGGCCATCGCCCCCTGGGAAGCCGCTCTGGGCGGCCCGATACAGGTGCAGACGCTCGCCGGAACGCTGGAAGTCAATGTGCCTGCGGGCTGTAAGAAAGGCCGCAAGCTGCGTCTGCGCGGCAAAGGCCTGCCGGCCAAATCGCCGGGCGACATGTATCTGCTGCTCGATATTGCCCTGCCGCCCGCTCCCGACGAGGCCAGCCGCAAGGCCTACCAGGCCTTTGCCGAGGCTTTCCCCCACTTCGATGCGCGTAACGCCGGAACCTGAGTCGAGGACGATTACATGACTGCAGCCCCCTCCCCTTTTCTCGCCCCCTGCGAAGTGCTGGATACCGCGGCACTGGACCTGAATCAGCTGGCCCACGCCTGTCAGCAGGACCCTGTCTGGGTCGTGCAGCATGTGCGGGACGAAGTCCTGCGCATCGATGACGGCGACGGAGATGTACGCGCCCAATGGCGCTTCAGCAGCCAGACCCTGGTGCGCGCCAAGCGCATTGCCCACCTGGAAGCGGCTTTCGATGCCGACCCGCAGCTTGCCGCCCTGGCCGCGGACCTGATGGAGGAAGTCATCGCCTTGCGCAAGCAATTGCAGTTTCGCGACGCCGGCTGATCCGTACAGGCGCAAAAAAAGCCCTCGCAAGGGCTTTTTCAAGGGAGCAGCCGCAGCTTAGCCTTGGTGAGGACGCTTGCCGGCGTTCTTCTTCGAACGCGTAGCGACGCCGCGCTCTTGGCTCGAACGCTGACCACGACCGGGCGTAGGCAGGCTGTAGCCATTGGGCAGAGGTGGCTGGGGCGTGAACTTGCGGTCGGCTTCGGTAACGATCTTATTGCCCATGGGACATCCTTCAATGAAAAAAGCGAGTTGAAGCCGCTATTAGGCCACAGCCAGAGGCGTCCAGTCATCTCCCCCAGCCTCCGCGGGTTTCAGAACAGGACTCCAGGCGCCTGCAATAAGCCTCTGTCCGACAGCCGTGTCCCACAAGTCAGGGCATAAGAGGAGCCTATGCACATTCTCTGGACCTATTTGCGTCCCCATGCCAAGCTGGCCTGGCTGGCCCTGCTGCTGGCCGCCATCAGCCAGGTGCTGGCCCTGGTCGACCCCATCATTTTCGGCAAGATCATCGACGGCTACGCCGTCCACCCCGGAGACAAAACCGATGCCGAGCTGATTTCCGGCGTATTGCGCCTGCTGGGCCTGGCCGTGGTGGTGGCCATAGGCTCGCGCCTGGCGCGCGCGCTGCAGGAGTATGTGACCCGCCTGGTGGTACAAAAGCTCGGCACGCAGCTGTTCAACGACGGCCTGCGCCAGGTGATGCGCCTGAAATACCAGGAATTCGCCGAGATGCGCACGGGCGAGACGCTGTCGCTGCTGCAAAAAACTCGCGCCGACAGCGAACGCTTCATCAACACTTTCATCAATACCGTGTTCGCCTCCGTCGTGGGCATCAGCTTTCTGGTCTGGTACTCGGTCACGCGGCACTGGGCACTGGTGCCGGTGTTCCTGATCGGCGTGCTGGTGCTGGGCGGGCTCACCGGCCTGCTGAGCCGCGAGATTCGCCACCAGCAGCGCTCCATCGTGCGCGAAACCAACCGCAATTCGGGCTTCATCACCGAATCCCTGCGCAACATCGAGCTGATCAAGAGCCTGGGGCTGACCTTTCCCGAAGTGCGCCGGCTGCAGGCCCAGACCGAGAAAATCTTTGCGCTGGAAATGCTCAAGGTCAAGCGCATCCGGCTGTTGTCGTTCCTGCAGGGATCGACGCTGAGCCTGCTCAAGCTGGGCATTCTGTTTGCGCTGCTGTGGCTGATTTTTCGCGATGTGCTGAGCACCGGCGAGCTGATCGCCATGCAATTCATTTCGGTGGCCATTTTCGCGCCGCTGCAGGAGCTGGGCAACATCATCCTGGCCTGGCGCGAAGCCGAAGCGTCGCTGCTGAACTTCGACGCCTTGATGAAAAAGCCCGTGGAAAAACGCCCGGCCCACCCCCCGCGCGTCGGTCTGCTGCAC
>JAMNYN010000765.1 GCA_023622805.1 Pseudomonadota bacterium
CTTGGACAGCGCCACCAGTGCCAGCTTGGCCGCGCTGTAGTTGGCCTGGCCGAAGTTGCCGATCAGGCCCGAGGTGGAGGTCATGTGCACGAAGGTGCCGCTCTCCTGCTCCTTGAAATGGTTGGCCGCAGCGCGGCTCATGTAGTAGCTGCCGTACAGGTGCACCTTGAGCACCGCGTCCCACTCGTCCAGGCTCATCTTGTGGAAGAAGCGGTCGCGCAGGATGCCGGCGTTGTTCACCACGCCGTCGATGCGGCCGAAAGTGTCCACGGCGCAGGCAATGATGCGCGCGGCGCTGGCGGCTTCGGACACGCTGTCCGTGTTGGCCACGGCCTGACCGCCCAGGGCCTTGATCTCTTCAACCACTTTTTGCGCGGGGCCGGCATCCGTGCCTTCGCCGGTCGTCGAGGTACCGATGTCGTTGACCACGACCTTGGCGCCTTCGCCGGCCATGGACAGCGCCATGTCGCGGCCAATGCCGCCGCCTGCGCCGGTGACTACAACTACTTTGCCTTCTAGCATCTTGCTCATGTCAGTCCTTGCGGTTGTGCCCGGGTGATTCCGGGTCATTGCTGGCAAGCATGCCGCCAGCGACCGGGATCGCCAATTCGGGATTCGCAAGGATGGTGTTTGGGAACGTGGAAGTTCCCCCCGCCTGTCGCCTGGGCCCCCAGGCGTGCACAGGCGCAGCGGCCCGAATTCCCAGGGTTAACCCCGGCAGTCCGGCCAGGCCTTCACCGAAGCCAAAGGATACGTTTCGATTTCTCAGATTGCGTGCGCCGGCATTGCCAGCGAGCATCCAGCCATGCCATCTGAAAACCTCCCCCTTGCCACCCCCTTGACGCCCGAGCAGATCGCTCACCTGCAGTCCTGGACGGGCAGGACCGAAACCCTCAGCGACCAGATCTGGGGCCATGCCGTGGGCGCGTTCAGCGCCACGCTCGATCGCGACGATCCTCAGCCGCAGCCCGGAGACGCGCTGCCGCCGCTGTGGCACTGGATGAATTTCGTGGCCGTGGCGCCGCAAAGCCAGCTGGGCGCCGACGGCCACCCGGCGCGCGGCGGCTTTCTGCCGCCCGTGCCGCTGCCGCGCCGCATGTGGGCCGGCAGCCGCGTGCAGTGGCACACCGACAACCCGCTGCGCGTGGGCGAAGCCGTGCAGCGCGTCTCGCGCATCCTGTCCGTCGACCACAAGAAGGGCCGCTCGGGGGAACTGCTGTTCGTGCAGCTGCGTCATGAGTCGGGCAATGCCCGCGGCGTCTCGGTGACTGAGGAGCAGGACATCGTCTACCGCGCCGCCGCGCAGCCCGGCGAGCCTGCGCCCGTGCCCACGGCGGCCGAGCAAAGCGCCGCCTGGGTGCGCCGGATCACGCCCGATCCAGTGCTGCTGTTTCGCTACTCGGCGCTGACGTTCAACGGCCACCGCATCCATTACGACCGCAGCTACGCCACGCAGGAAGAAGGCTATCCCGGCCTGGTCGTGCACGGTCCGCTGATCGCCACGCTGCTGATCGACCTGCTGCGCCGCAACGCACCCGGCGCGGTGGTGACGGATTTCGCCTTCAAGGCCGTGCGCCCCACCTACGACCTCCACCCTTTCACCGTGCTCGGCCAGCCCTCGCCCGACGGCAAGACCATCACGCTGTGGGCCCACGACCACGAAGGCTGGCTGACCATGCAGGCCACGGCCAAGATTCTCTGACGCCAGCCGCTCTCAGCGCTTCACCCTCCATACCCGCCGACTGCCTCAAGACCCATCATGATCGAACAAACCAGCTCCAACAATTTCCACGACATCCGCGACGCCGTGCGCGCGCTGTGCGCCGAATTTCCCGATGAGTATTTCCGCAAGATCGACGAGCAGCGCGGCTACCCCGAAGCCTTCGTCAACGCGCTGACCCAGGCCGGCTGGATGGCCGCGCTGATCCCGCAGGAATACGGCGGCTCGGGCCTGGGCCTGACCGAAGCCAGCGTGGTGATGGAAGAAATCAACCGTGCGGGCGGCAACTCCGGCGCCTGCCACGGCCAGATGTACAACATGAACACCCTGCTGCGCCACGGCTCCAAGGCGCAAAAGGAAAAGTACCTGCCGCGCATCGCCAGCGGCGAATGGCGCCTGCAGTCCATGGGCGTGACCGAGCCCACGACCGGCACCGACACCACCAAGATCAAGACCAGCGCCGTCAAGAAGGACGGCCGCTACGTGATCAACGGCCAGAAAGTCTGGATCAGCCGCGTGCAGCACAGCGATTTCATGATCCTGCTGGCGCGCACCACGCCGCTGGCCGAAGTGACCAAGAAGAGCGAAGGCATGTCCATCTTCATGGTGGATCTGCGCGAGGCCGAGAAAAAGGGCATGACCGTGCGCCCCATCCTGAACATGGTCAACCACGAGACCAATGAGCTGTTCTTCGAGAACCTGGAAATCCCCGAAGAGAACCTGATCGGCGAAGAAGGCAAGGGCTTCAAGTACATCCTCGACGGCCTGAACGCCGAGCGCACGCTGATCGCCGCCGAGTGCATCGGCGACGGCTACTGGTTCATCGACCGCGTGACCCAATACGTGAAGGACCGCCAGGTCTTCGGCCGCCCCATCGGCCAGAACCAGGGCGTGCAATTCCCCATCGCCGACGCCTTCATCGAAGTCGAAGCCGCCAATCTGATGCGCTGGAAAGCCTGCGAGATGTTCGACGCCCACCAGGCCTGCGGCGCCCAGGCCAACATGGCCAAGTACCTGGCGGCCAAGGCCAGCTGGGAAGCGGCCAATGCCTGCCTGCAATTCCACGGCGGCTTTGGCTTTGCCTGCGAATACGACATCGAGCGCAAGTTCCGCGAAACGCGCCTGTACCAGGTCGCGCCCATCTCCACCAACTTGATCTATTCGTTCGTGGCCGAGCACGTGCTGGGCCTGCCGCGCTCGTTCTGAGCCACAACCCGCCCACCCGACTGGAAACTCCCATGACCCGACCCTTGGATGGCATCACCGTCGTCTCGCTGGAACATGCGGTGGCCGCGCCGTTCTGCACCCGCCAGCTGGCCGATCTGGGAGCGCGCGTCATCAAGATCGAGCGCCCCGGCAGCGGGGACTTCGCGCGCGGCTACGACCAGCGCGTCAACGGGCAGTCCTCGCATTTCACCTGGCTCAACCGCAACAAGGAAAGCCTGGCACTGGACGTCAAGCAGCCGCAGGCCCTGTCCGCGCTGCTGCAACTGCTGGAAACCGCCGATGTGCTGGTGCAAAACCTCGCGCCCGGCGCGGCGGCGCGCATGGGCCTGTCCTATGAAACGCTCAAGGCCCACAACCCCAAGCTCATCGTCTGCGACATCAGCGGCTACGGCGCCGACGGCCCCTACCGCGACAAGAAGGCCTACGACCTGCTGATCCAGAGCGAAGCGGGCTTTCTGTCCGTCACCGGCACGCCCGAGACGCCCAGCAAATCCGGCATCTCGGTGGCCGACATCGCGGCCGGAATGTACGCCTATACCAACATCCTGTCGGCGCTGCTGCTGCGCGGCAAGACCGGCCAGGGCAGCCACATCGACGTGTCCATGCTCGAAGCCATGGCCGAGTGGATGAACTACCCGCTGTACTACGCCTACGAAGGCGCCGCGCCGCCGCCGCGCACCGGCGCCTCGCACGCCAGCATCTACCCCTACGGCCCGTTTGCGGCCGGCGATGGCAACACCGTGATGCTGGGCCTGCAGAACGAACGCGAATGGACGGCGTTCTGCGCCCAGGTGCTGCGTACGCCCGAGCTCGCCGTCGATCCGCGCTTTGACCGCAATGCGCTGCGCAACGAAAACCGCGAGGCCTTGAAAGCGCAAATCCTGCGCATCTTCAGTCACCTGACTGCCGCGCAGGTGGTGCAGCGCCTGGACGAAGCCGGCATTGCCAACGCCCAGGTCAACGACATGGCCCAGCTGTGGGCCCACCCGCAACTGCAGGCCCGCAATCGCTGGCACACCGTGGCCACGCCCGTGGGCGACGTTCCCGCGC
>JAMNYN010000150.1 GCA_023622805.1 Pseudomonadota bacterium
AAAGTAGCCGCGAATGCCGCGCATCAGCGCGTCGGCCAACTGGGTCTGGTAGGCCGTGCTGCGCAGCTTGGCTTCTTCGCCAGGATTGCTGATGAACGCCGTCTCCACCAGCACGCTGGGAATGTCCGGGGCCTTGAGCACGGCGAAGCCGGCTTGCTCCACGCGCGGCTTGTGCAGCTTGGCCATGCCGCCGATTTCACCCAGCAAGGCGCCGCCGAGCTTGAGGCTGTCGTTGATCTGGGCGGTGGTGCTCATGTCGAGCAGGGCGCGTTGCACCTGCTTGTCCTGCTGCGAACCCACATTCAGGCCGCCCACCAAGTCGGCCTGGTTTTCCTTGTTGGCCAGCCAGCGGGCGGCCGTGCTCGAGGCTCCACCCTGGCTCAGCGCGAAAACGCTGGCGCCGCTGGCCTGGGGCGTGGTGAAGGCGTCGGCGTGGATGCTGACAAACAGATCGGCCTGCACGCGTCGGGCTTTTTCCACCCGCGTGCCCAGGGGCACGAAGTAATCGCCATCGCGCGTGAGGAATGCACGCATCGGGCTGCCGTTGATCTCCGCGCTGTTGATGCGATCGCGCAGCAGGTGGGCCACCTTGAGCACCACGTCCTTTTCGCGCGTGCCGCCGGGGCCGATGGCGCCCGGGTCTTCGCCGCCGTGGCCAGGGTCCAGGGCCACGATGATGATGCGGTCGGTCTGGCGTGCGGTGGCGGTGTTGGTCGTCGGCCGGGGCGGCGCTTTGGGCGCGGGCGGCGGCGGCGGTGCCTGCGCAATCACCGTGGGAGGGGGCGGCACGGCCGTTGGCGTGGATGGCTTGGGCCGCGCGGCGGAGTTCGCCTGGCTGTGCTGGGCGATCAGGTCGCCGAGCAGGTCGGGGGCAGGGGCGGCGGCTTGCGTCGGGGCTGGGGCCGGGGCCGAACCCGTACCCGTGTCGAGCAGACGTTGGGTGATCAGCGTTTCCAGCGGATCCACGGCCTTTTCCGGGTAAAGGTCGAACACCAGCCGGTGCTTGTAGGCCGCCACTGGCGCGAGGGTGAACACCTGGGGCGAGGCTTTTTGCTTCAGGTCGAGCACCAGGCGCACCACATTGGGCGAGTTTTGCCCCACGCGGATGGAGGCGATGTTGGGGTCGTCGGCACGCACCTTGGCCACCAGCTCGCGCAGCGCGGGATTCAGGTCTATGCCTTCGATGTCCACGGCCAGGCGCGGTGGCGAAGCGATGAAGAACTGCTTGGCGACCAGTGGCGTGTCGGATTCGAGCGTCACGCGCGAGTACTCGGGCGCAGGCCAGACGCGCACCGCCAGGATGGTGGCGCCGCGGGCGATCTGCTGCGTGCCCAGCAGCAAGGCCAGTGAGCCGGCCTGCAGCAGGCTGCGCCGGGAAGGGGAGGAAGGGAGAACGTCGTTCATGCGGGCCAGGTTGCAAGCATGTCGCGGCCGGCAGGCGTGTGGGCCGCCAGCATCACGCTGCGCTGCGTTTCGTCGATTGCTTCAATATGGATAGCTATATCAGCAGGCGGCGTAAGAGCGGCTGCTTTTTCCGGCCATTCTGCCAGCTTGAGGCCGGGACTGGCGAAAATGTCACGAAATCCAGCATCTTCCCATTCGCGCGGATCTTCCAGGCGGTAGAAATCAAAGTGCCAGATGGCCAGGCCGGGCACTTCGTGCGGTTCCACCACGGCGTAGGTCGGGCTCTTGATGCGCCCTTGCACACCCAGGGCGCGCAACAGATGGCGCACCAGCGTGGTCTTGCCCGCGCCGAGGTCGCCGTGCAAGGTCAGGTAGGCGTCGCGCAGCTGGGGTTGTTGCGCCAGTTGCGTCGCAAAGCGGGCGGTGTCTTCTTCGGAGGCCCACAGCAGTTGGCGCGTCGCCAAAGGCTGGGGGCTTCCTGTGCTTCCTACAATCGCAGGGGTATGGTGTGCAGCAGTCAACTCTTTCCTTCGATTCAAGGCTGGGCCCGTGATTTGGGATTTTCCCAAATCGGGGTCGCGGGCGTGGATTTGTCCTCTTCCGAGCCCGGGTTGATCCAATGGCTGGCCCAAGGGTTCCATGGCGACATGCATTACATGCAGGCCCATGGTCTCAAACGTGCGCGCCCGGCCGAACTGGTGCCCGGCACGGTGAGCGTGATCACCGTGCGCATGGACTATCTGCCGCGCGACACGCCCGAAGGCTGGCAGGCGGTGGAATGGGAGCGGTTGACGCGGCCGGGTGAAGCCATTGTCTCGGTTTATGCCCGTGGGCGTGATTATCACAAGGTGTTGCGCGCGCGGCTGCAAAAACTCAGTGACCGCATCGCTGCAGAGGTCGGCCCCTTCGGCCACCGCGTGTTCACCGATTCGGCGCCGGTGCTCGAAGCCGAGCTGGCCAGCCGCAGCGGCCAGGGCTGGCGCGGCAAGCACACGCTGGTGCTGAGCCGCGAAGCGGGCTCCATGTTCTTCCTGGGCGAGATCTACGTCGATCTGGCGCTGGAACCCACGGCGCCGGTCACGGCCCATTGCGGCAGCTGCCAGGCCTGCAGCGATGTCTGCCCCACGGGCGCCATCGTCGCGCCGCATCGGGTCGACGCGCGGCGCTGCATTTCCTACCTGACCATTGAGCATGCGGGGGCCATCCCCGAGGAGCTGCGCCCGCTGATGGCCAACCGCATCTACGGTTGCGACGACTGCCAGCTGGCCTGCCCCTGGAACAAGTTCGCCCAGCGCAGCAGCCTGCCCGATTTCGATGCGCGCGCCGGACTGGTCGGCGCGCAGCTGGTGCAGCTGTTCGCCTGGGATGAGGCCACTTTCCTGCGCTGTACCGAAGGCGGCCCGATACGCCGCATCGGCCACCTGCGCTGGTTGCGCAATATCGCCGTGGCGCTGGGCAATGCCTGGCGCGAGAGCGGCGATCCGGTCGTGCAGCAGGCCCTGCTCAGCCGCAGCGATCACCCCGAAGCGCTGGTGCGCGAGCATGTGCAGTGGGCGCTGAAACAACGTGTGACCTGCGCTGAGAGTTAGGGTAAATACTGAGGAATTAGCGCCTGCCTGGGCGTCGTCAACGCCATGTACCCGCTTAGGATGCCAAGGTTAAAAATCCTAAAAGGCGACTTTTATGTCTCAACGCAACAGCTGGCTCGGCCTTACCCTGGCCCTCGCGAGCACGTTCGCCATGGCCCAGGCCTATCCGACCAAGCCGATCAAATTGCTGGTGCCTTTTGCGCCCGGCGGCACGACGGACATCATCGCGCGCGTGATCGCGGAACCCCTGGGCAAGGAGCTGGGCCAGGTGGTGGTGGTGGAAAACCGCGGCGGTGGCGGCGGCGCCATCGGTGCGCTGGAAACTTCGCGCCAGAAGCCCGATGGCTACAACCTGGGCATTGCCACGCTGTCGAGCATGGCCACCAATCCGGCCATCAACCCCAAGACGCCTTACGACCCGATCAAGGATTTCACCCCCATCATCAACATTGCGGCCACGCCGAATGTGATCGCGGTGAATCCGAAGTTCCCGGCCACGGACTACAAGTCGTTCGAGGCCTACCTCAAGAAGAATCCCGGCAAGTACTCCTACGGTTCCTCGGGCACGGGCGGCGTGCAGCACATGCTGATGGAGCTGTACAAGAGCCTGACGCAGATCGATATCGTGCACGTGCCTTACCGCGGTGCGGGCCCGGCGCTCAATGACGCGGTTGCCGGCCAGATCCCCATGGTGCTGGACAACCTGCCTTCGGCCCTGCCGTTCATCAAGGACAAGCGCCTGGTCGCCATCGTCGTGGCCGCGCCCCAGCGCCTGGCCGTGCTGCCAGATGTGCCGACCTTCAAGGAAGTCGGCCTGGAGCAGGTGAACCGCATGGCTTTCTACGGCATCCTGGGCCCCAAGAACATGCCCAAGGAACTGGTCGACAAGATCAATGCCGCGACCCGCAAGGCCCTGCAGGACCCGGCCGTGCGCAAGCGCATCGAAGACACGGGTTCGCTGGTGGTCGGCAATTCGCCTGAAGAGTTCGCTGACGAGCTCAA
>JAMNYN010000064.1 GCA_023622805.1 Pseudomonadota bacterium
GGGCAGCGCAGCTACGCGCAGCGAGCAAGCGTGGGGGCTCGTTTTTCAGCGCCGGGCCGCCCCAAGCCGGCGGACGGCACCCTCGGGGGGCAGCGCAGCCACGCGCAGCGAGCAAGCGTGGGGGCTCGTTTTTCAGCGCCTGCCCATGGCCTTTTCCACGCCCATGTTGGCCAGCGCATCGGCGCGTTCATTGCCCGGGTCGCCGGCGTGGCCCTTGACCCAGCGCCAGTCAATACGGTGGCCGCTATTGGCGACCAGTTCATCCAGCCGCTGCCAGAGCTCGACATTCTTCACCGGTTCCTTGGACGCCGTGCGCCAGCCCTTGGCCTTCCAGCCGTGGATCCATTCGGTGATGCCCTTGAGCACATACTGGCTGTCGATGAACAAGGTCACGTCGCAGGGCCGCTTGAGCGCTGACAACGCCTCGATCACGGCCTGCATTTCCATGCGGTTGTTGGTCGTGCCCATCTCGCCGCCAAACAATTCTTTTTCCATCGCACCGGCGCGCATCAACACGCCCCAACCGCCCGGTCCGGGGTTGCCCTTGCAGGCACCATCGGTATAGATCACAACTTGATTCAACGTTCTTTCCTTTAAAACTATTCATGGTGCTCGCACCACCCGCAGCCCCCAAAACCAGCATGTCCCGGCATGGAGACATCGAGCAAGGGCCGCCCCGCAGCGAGGATGTCGTCCCCCTCAGGGGGAAGACGCGTAGCGGCTCAGGGGGTACTTCAACACTACCTGCGGTGGGCCAGCGGCGCGGCCGCGGCCGCAGCGGACTGCTGACGCTGGCGCCAGGCCGGCTCCAGCAAACGCATGCCAGGCACGCGCTTGATGGCCACCACGCAATAAACGCCCCCGAGTATGGGCCAAGCGCGCTCGCCCAAAGCGTCCATCCAGCCCCAACGTTGATGCCACTGCGCGGATTGCACTGCCGGCCGGTGGCAACCGAACTCCACGGCCTCCACATCCAGGGCCAGCAGCCGCAGCCAGTCGCGCAAGCGCCAGTAACCGATGGCGCTGCGCGCATCCGGCAAGCGGGTGCTGCGTGGTGCCAGCGCCGACTGCATTCCCCACCAGCTGGCAGGGTTGATACCGCAGATCACCACCCGTCCTTCGGGCACCAGCACGCGTGCGACTTCGCGCAGCGCGCCGTGCGGATCTTCCGTGCGTTCCAGGGTGTGTGGCAGTACCAGCAGGTCCAGACTGGCTTCGGGGAAAGGCAGGGCCGCGGGTTCGAGCACGGCCTGGGGGGTCCAGGAGGCATGCCCAGGATCAGGCGCGCGCAGCGCCCATGCAGCAGCTTCAGCGGTCGATTCGACCGTCAGCCAACGATGGGGCATGCGGTTGGCGCGCAAGCCCTGTAGCATAGGAAGACCCAGCTGCAGGCTGTGGTAGCCAAACACATCCGCCACGGCCTCGTCACAGCGTTGCTGCTCCCAGTCGAGCAGGTAGCGCCCGGTAGGGGAATTGAGCCAGTGGTGCATCCCTATAATTTTGTCGCTCATGAACCTGTTGCCGCTGCCCGCTTTTTCTGACAACTACATTTGGATGCTGCACGACGGCCGCCATGCCTTGGTCATTGACCCCGGCGAAGCGGCCCCCGTGCTCGAGGCTTTGGAGCGCCACGCGCTGCAATTGCAATCCATTCTAATCACGCACCACCATGCCGACCATGTCGGCGGCGTGCCGGCGCTGCGCGCGGCCACGGGCGCCCAGGTCTGGGGACCGCTGAGCGAGACCCTGCCCGAGCCCCTGACACGCGTGCAAGGCGGCGACCAGGTCGATGTGCTCGGCGGCCCCTGGCAAGTCATCGACGTGCCCGGCCACACCGCCGGCCATGTGGCCTATTACAGCGCCAGCGCGCTGGACCAGCCGCTGGTGTTCTGCGGGGACACGCTGTTTTCGGGCGGCTGCGGGCGGCTGTTCGAAGGCACGCCCGCGCAGATGCAGCATTCGCTCGACGCCCTGGCCGCCCTGCCGGACACCACCCTGGTGTGCTGCGCCCATGAGTACACCCTGTCCAACCTGCGTTTTGCGCTGGCCGTGGAACCAAACAACGCCGAACTGCTCCACTACATGGAGCGCTGCCAGGCGCTGCGTGCCCAGGACCTGCCAACCCTGCCTTCGCGCATGGGACTGGAACGCAGCATCAACCCCTTTCTTCGTACCCGCCAAGCCGCGGTGGCCGCAAGTGCCCACCGCTTTGACGCGCGTATCCACCCGCAACAAGCACATGAGGTACTTGCTGCCCTGCGTGCATGGAAAAACGTTTTTTGATGAAACTTCTCTCTCCCTTGTTGCTCAGCAGCCTGCTTTGGCTCGCTGGCTGCGCCACCGTATCACCCGATGCGACCAACGCCCCGTCCTCCTCCAGCCACACGCCCGACTATCCGGGCGGCTCGCTGAGCCCCATCAAACGCGCGCAGGCCCATTCGCCCGGCGTCGCATCGCTGTCGGCGCCCGCCGACCTCTGGGAGCGCATCCGCCGGGGCTTTGCCATGCCCGATCTGGAGCACGAGCTGGTGCAGGACCGTGAAGAGTGGTATTCGAGCCGGCCCGATTACATCCTGCGCATGACGGAACGCTCGAGCAAATACCTGTTCCACATCGTGGAAGAGCTGGAGCGCCGCGGCATGCCCACGGAACTGGCCCTGCTGCCCTACATCGAAAGCGCGTTCAACCCGCAGGCCGTGTCCAGCGCCAAGGCCGCAGGCATGTGGCAGTTCATGCCCGCCACGGGCACTTATTTCGATCTCAAGCAGAACGTCTTCCGCGACGACCGCCGCGACGTGCTGGCCTCGACCCGTGCGGCGCTCGACTACCTGCAAAAGCTGCACGGCATGTTTGGCGACTGGCACCTGGCCCTGGCCGCCTACAACTGGGGCGAAGGCAGCGTCAGCCGCGCCATCGCGCGCAACCGCAAGGCCGGCCTGGGCATCAGCTATGCCGAGCTCAACATGCCCGCGGAAACGCGCATGTACGTGCCCAAGCTGCAGGCCGTCAAGAACATCGTCAACTCGCCGCAGACTTTTCGCACCGAGCTGCCGCTGATTGAAAACCACCCCTACTTCCAGGCCGTGGACGTGGCGCGCGATATCGACGTGGAACTGGTGGCCAAACTGGCCGACGTGAGCGTGTCCGATTTCCGCGCACTCAATCCGTCCCTGAGCAAGCCGGTGATCTTCGCCGCCGGCATTCCCCAGATTCTGCTGCCCTGGGACAACGCCAAGGTGTTCCAGCGCAACCTCGACGCCTACGACAAGGGCCAGTACTCGAGCTGGACCGTGTGGACCGTGCCTTCCACCTTGACCGTGGCCGATGCGGCCCAGCGCGCCGGGATGAGTGAGCAAGGCCTGCGCAGCATCAACAATATTCCACCGCGCATGGTGATCAAGGCCGGCTCGGCGCTGATGGTGCCGCGCACCGCCAGCATGCTCACCGATGTGTCCGGTCATGTGGCCGACAACGGCCATCTGGCCCTCGCGCCGGAAATCGTGACCCGCCGCACCACCGTCAAGGCGAAAAAGCGCGACACCCTGGCCAGCCTGGCCCAGCGCTACGGCGTCAGCACGGCCAACCTCGCCGACTGGAATGACATCAAGGTCAGCGCGGCCTTGCGGGCCGGACAGGACGTGGTCATGTTCCTGCCGATGCGCGCTGCCGCAGCCCCCTCGTCACGCCCACGCGCGGGCCACGTGGCCATCTCGGCGCGCTCGAACAAGGCACCGGTGCGCACGGCCCCCAAGGGCGGCACGCCGTCCAAAGTGAAAAAACGCTGAGCGCGCGGCGCCTGTGCTCATCCATCCATGACGCTTGCGCCACCCACGACGCATGAAACTGGCGCGCTCCAACGCGGAGATACCGAGCAAGGGCCGCCCCGCAGCGATGGTGTCGTCCCCCTCCACCGAAGGATGAGAGGGGGAAGTCGCGTCAGCGGCTCAGGGGGTGCCTCACTCAATAACCGACGAACAGGATGG
>JAMNYN010000053.1 GCA_023622805.1 Pseudomonadota bacterium
TTGTTGCCGGTGAGCTTGCGGTTGAGCAGCTCCACACAGCCGAGCTCGATGATCCGGTCGCCGTTGTCGGCGGACAGGCCCGTGGTTTCGGTGTCAAGGACAATCTGGCGCGCCATCTCAGTGGTTTTCCTTGGCGTGGTTGATCGAGTACTTGGGGATTTCGACGGTCACGTCTTCCTGGGCCAGTATGGCCTGGCAGCTCAGGCGCGACTGTGGCTCCAGGCCCCAGGCGCGGTCCAGCAGGTCTTCTTCCTCTTCCTCGGCTTCGTTGAGCGAGTTGAAGCCCGCGCGCACGATCACATGGCAGGTGGTGCAGGCACAGCTCATGTCGCAGGCGTGCTCGATCTTGATGTTGTTGTCCAGCAGCGCTTCGCAGATCGACGTGCCGGCGGGCACTTGCAGTTCGGCGCCCTGGGGGCAATATTCGTGGTGGGGCAGTATTTTGATGACAGGCATGGGGTCTCTTCGGTCGAAATCAGGAAATGCTGTGGACGTTCTTGCCCGCCAGGGCCTGGACAATGCCGCGGTTCATGCGCTGCGCGGCAAAAGCTTCCGTGCCCTTGGCCAGGGCCTGGGTCGCGGCTTCGACCACGGCCGGGTCGGTGGAGGTTTGCTGCTCGCGCAGCGCGGCCATCAAGCCATCGATCGCGGCCCGTTCGGCTGCCTTCAGCAGATCGCCATCGGCATCGAGCGCGCTTTGCGTGGCGATCAGCATGCGGTCGGCATCGACGCGCGCTTCCACCAGGGCCCGCGCCTTCATATCCTCGGCCGCCGTGGCAAAGCCTTCCTGCAGCATGCGGGCGATCTGATCGTCCGACAGGCCGTACGACGGCTTGACGTCGATATGGGCTTCGACACCGCTCAACTGCTCCTTGGCACCCACGGACAGCAGGCCGTCGGCATCCACTGTGAACGTCACGCGGATGCGCGCCGCGCCCGCGGCCATGGGAGGAATGCCGCGCAGCTCGAACCGCGCCAGGCTGCGGCAATCCGCCACCAGATCGCGCTCGCCTTGCACCACATGGATGGCCAGGGCCGTCTGGCCGTCGACGTAGGTGGTGAAGTCCTGTGCGCGCGCCGTGGGGATGGTCTCGTTGCGTGCCACGATGCGCTCCACCAGTCCACCCATGGTCTCCACGCCCAGCGACAGCGGAATCACGTCCAGCAGCAGCAGGTCGTCAGCCGAGCTGTTGCCCGCCAACTGGTTGGCCTGGATGGCCGCGCCCAGGGCCACGACTTCGTCGGGGTCCAGGTTGGTGAGCGGCGTCTGGCCGAAGAATTCACCCACGGCCTGCTGGACCTGGGGCATGCGCGTCGAGCCGCCGACCATGACCACGCCCTGGACTTCGTCCTTGGCGAGATCGGCATCGCGCAGCGCGCGGCGCACGGCGGCCAGCGAGCGCGCGGTGAGCGCCTGCGTCGCGGCGTAGAACTCGGCGCGCGTGACGGCGCACTCCACGGTGCCCGTGGACAGCTCGGCGCGGAATGTGGCGCTCTCGGCGTCCGTCAGCGCTTCCTTGCAGCGGCGCGCGGCCAGGCGTACGGCGGCCTTGTCTTCGGCCGTTGCCACCTGCGCAGCCGTCTGCTCGAGCACCCACTGCACAAGCGCGGCGTCGTAGTCGTCACCGCCCAGGGCCGAGTCGCCGCCGGTGGCAATCACTTCGAACACGCCTTGCGTCAGGCGCAGGATGGAGATGTCGAAAGTGCCGCCGCCCAGGTCGTAGACCGCGTACACGCCTTCGCTGGCATTGTCCAGACCGTAGGCGATGGCCGCGGCCGTGGGCTCGTTGATCAGGCGCAGCAGGTTGATACCGGCCAGCTGGGCCGCATCCTTGGTCGCCTGGCGCTGGGCGTCGTCGAAATAGGCCGGCACGGTGATCACCGCGCCATACAGTTCGTCGTCAAAGCTGTCTTCGGCGCGAAAACGCAGGGTGGCGAGGATTTCAGCGCTGATTTCCACCGGCGTCTTGGCGCCGGCACGGGTCTGCAGCGAGACCATGCTCCCCTGCTCCGGCTGCTGCACGAAGACGTAGGGCAGATGCTCTGCATCGGCCACGTCGCTCAGGCCACGGCCCATGAAGCGCTTGACCGAGACGATGGTGTTTTGCGGATCCGAGGTCTGGGCCGCCACGGCGTCGTAGCCGATCAGGCGCCTGCCTTGCTCGGCATAGTTCACGATGGACGGCAGCAGCACGCGGCCCTGGTCATCGGGCAGGCATTCGGCCACGCCGTTGCGCACCGATGCCACCAAAGAATGGGTCGTACCCAGATCGATACCGACGGCAATGCGCCGTTGGTGCGGATCGGGAGACTGACCGGGTTCTGAAATCTGCAAAAGCGCCATGAGAACTTCTCGAAAAATGGGATGCGGGCGGCCTGCCAATGCAGTGCGCGCCGTGAAAACATGTTCTGCCTCAGAACCGTTCTGAGAGAAGCCTATTGTTGCAGTTGCTCTCGCCGGACCTCGATGTCTCGCGCAAAACGTGCAACAAACATAAGGGCTCTTACCTGCTGGGCTGCGGCCTGCGCATCCTGCTCTACGTCAAGCAGTCGCTCGCACTCGGCCAGCAAGGCGCCGCGCGCTTCGGTCACCTCGGCCTCCAGACGGTCCACGTCGGCTTCCGACTGCGCCTCTTCCAGCGCTTCGCGCCACTCCATCTGCTGCATCAGAAACGTGGTCGGCATGGCCGTGTTGTCTTCCGCGCGCAAGGGCGCACCGCGCATCTCGCACAGATAGGCCGCGCGTTTGAGCGGGTCCTTGAGGCGCTGGTAGGCCTCGTTGATGCGCACCGACCACTGCATGGCCACGCGCTGGGCGGCAGCGCCCTGGGCGGCAAAACGGTCGGGGTGGGCTTCGCGCTGCAATTCTTTCCAGCGGCTGTCGATGTGCGCGCGATTCTGGGCAAACTGCACTGGCAAGGCGAAAAGCTCGAAGTCGTCGGATTGAAGATTCATATCAATAAAAAACCGCCAGCACGGCAAGCGGTGGCGGTTGTTCGGTGCCGGAAAAATGCGCGGGCGCAAGCTCAGGTGCGAGGCATCCTCAGACGCGGAAGCTCTCTCCGCAACCACAACGGTCGCGTTCGTTCGGGTTGTTGAACTTGAAGCCTTCGTTCAGGCCTTCGCGCACGAAATCGAGTTCCGTGCCGTCGATGTAGGCCAGGCTCTTGGGATCAATGATGATCTTGACGCCATGGTTCTCGAAGATCAGATCTTCAGGCGCCTGGTTGTCGACGTACTCCAGCGTGTAGGCCAGGCCCGAGCACCCCGTGGTCTTCACGCCCAGGCGCACGCCCAGCCCCTTGCCCCGACGGGACAGGTAGCGGCTCACATGCCGTGCTGCGGCCTCAGTGAGAGCGATGGCCATGTCAGGCGGCCACCACCGCTGCGTGCTTGGCACGGTAATCGTTGACTGCTGCCTTGATGGCATCTTCGGCCAGGATGGAGCAGTGCACCTTCACCGGTGGCAAGGCCAGTTCTTCGGCAATCTGGCTGTTCTTCAGCGCAGCGGCCTGGTCCAGCGTCTTGCCCTTGACCCATTCGGTGACCAGCGACGACGAAGCGATCGCCGAGCCGCAGCCGTAGGTCTTGAAGCGCGCGTCTTCGATCACACCGGTTTCCGGGTTGACCTTGATCTGCAGCTTCATCACGTCGCCGCAAGCTGGTGCACCCACCATGCCTGTACCCACGGAGCCGTCACCCTTGTCGAAGGAACCCACATTGCGGGGATTCTCATAGTGGTCTACCACTTTTTCGGAATAAGCCATGATGTCTACCTCTTCAAATCTTCAGACCGTCGATCTCTTCACCGCGTAAATGCTCAGTGGGCGGCCCACTGGATGCTGCTGATGTCGATACCGTCCTTGTACATTTCCCACAACGGGCTGAGTTCACGCAGCTTCTCGACGTTGGCACGGATGGTGCCAATCGCGTAGTCAATTTCTTCTTCGGTCGTGAAACGGCCGATGGTCATGCGCAGGCTG
>JAMNYN010000760.1 GCA_023622805.1 Pseudomonadota bacterium
GAGCCGGCGACTTCGATGCGATAGGCGTTGGCGCCCTCCCCGTGCCAGCGTGCTTCGATCGCGCGCAGTTCGGGCAGCAGCGCCTGGGTGACGGTCGCGCCCTGCAAGCCTTCGCGCACGTCGCCCTGCACGGTGATGGCATAGCTGCGGCCTTCGCGCCACAGCACGCCGGGCTCCCAGGCCATGACGGGCTTGGCGATCTGGGTCAGGGGAATCGACTGGCCCGATGCCGTGGGCAGGTAGGCGTTGGCGATATCGGTGATCGCATCGCGCTCGTTCAAAGGCGGGCGCAGCACGATGTCGATCAGCTTGTCGCCTTCGCGGTACTGGCCGACCGTGGCGCCGCTGAGCATGACCTGGGCAGCCCGGGCGATGGACTGGCTGCTGACACCCAGCGCGCGTGCCTTGTCCTGATCGACTTCCAGGCGCAGCGCCTTGACCGATTCGTTCCAGTTGTCGTTCACGCCGCGCATGTCGGCATTGGCGCGCAGCACCTTCTTGACTTCGTCGGCGCGCTCGCGCAGCACGGCCGGGTCGGGGCCCATCACGCGGAATTGCACCGGATAGGGCACGGGCGGACCGTTGGGCAACAGCTTGACGCGGCCGCGCGCCTGCGGGAACTCCTTGGCCAGCATACTGGGTAACAGCAGGCGCAGGCGCTCGCGCTCTTTCAGGTCAGCCGCCACGACGATGAACTGCGAGACGTTGGTCTGCGGGAACACCTGGTCCAGCGGCAGGTAAAAGCGCGGTACGCCCGAGCCCAGCCAGGTGCTGACGCTGACGACACCAGGCTCGGCCAGCAGGCGCTTTTCCGCGGCCACGGTCGTCTGCTCGTTGGCGACAAAGGCCGTGCCTTCGGGGAACCACAGATCGACCATGATTTCCGGGCGGATCGAATCAGGAAAGAACTGCTGCTGCACGCGCGTCATGCCAAACAGGCCCAGCGCGAACACCAGCACCGTCGCGCCAATGGTGATCCAGCGGTGCTCCACGCACCAGTTCACGGCGCGGCGAAATGCGTTGTAGAAGGCGCTGTCGAACACTTCGTGCGGCCCGGCCACCGCGCCCTGGCCTGCAGGGGCATCGCCCACCATGGCCGGCACCTGGGCAGAGGGCTCAGGCTGCGCATGTGGCGGGCGCTTGAGCAGCAGCGTGCCCAGATAAGGCACGAAATACACCGAAGCGAACCAGCTCAGTACCAGTGCTATCACCGTCACGGCAAAGATGGCGTAGGTGTATTCGCCGGTCATGGATTTGGCCAGGCCGATGGGTAGAAAACCCGCCGCCGTGATCAACGTGCCGGTGAGCATGGGCATGGCGGTGATTTCGTAGGCGAACGTGGCCGCGCGCATCTTGTCGTAGCCCTCTTCCATCTTGCGCACCATCATCTCGACGGCAATGATGGCATCGTCGACCAGCAGGCCCAACGCAATGATCAGCGAGCCCAGCGAGATCTTGTGCAGGCCGATATTCCAGTACCACATGGCCAGGAAAGTCGCGGCCAGCACCAGCGGAATGGTGATGCCCACCACCAGGCCCGGACGTGGATCGATGTACCAGCCGCGCCACCAGGCATGCACACCCGGGCGCCGGTGCAGGCCCAGGCTGATGAAGCTCACGGCCAGCACCACCACCACGGCCTCGATCAGCACGGCAATGAACTCGTTGACCGAACTGGACACGGCCTTGGGCTGGTCTTGCACATTGACCAGTTGCATGCCCGCGGGCAGTTGCGTGGCCAGACTATCGCTGGTCGTCTTCAATGCCTTGCCCAGGCGGATGATGTCCCCGCCCTTGGTCATGGCTACGCCCAGGGCCACGGATTCCACCCCCTGGTGACGGACTTTCACGTTCGGCGGATCGACGTAGCCACGGCGGATCTCGGCGATGTCGCCCAGGCGCAGCTGCGCACCCGAAGCGCCGCGGATCGGCATAGCGCGCAGGTCTTCGATGGCGTTGAACTGCCCGGCCACGCGCACCTGGATCTGCTCCGCATCGGCCTGGACCACGCCCGCGCTTTGCAGCGCGTTCTGCTGGTCGAGCTGGGCCAGCACCTGGTTCATGTCTAGGCCCAATTGCGACAGGCGCTTTTGCGACAGCTCGATATAGAGCTTTTCGTCCTGCACGCCGAACAGCTCGACCTTCGCCACATCGGGCACGCGCAGCAATTGCTGGCGCACGTCGTCGGCCACCTTCTTGAGCTCGGCGTAGCTGAACCCCTCCCCTTGCAAGGCGTAGATCACGCCATAGACATCGCCAAAGTCGTCGTTGAAGAACGGCCCCTGCACGCCTTGCGGCAAGGTGTAGCGCATGTCGCCGACTTTCTTGCGCACCGTGTACCAGATGTTGGCCACGTCAGACGGCTTGGAGTTGTCCTTGAGTTGGAAGATGATTTGCGACTCGCCCGGCTTGGAATAGCTGCGGATCTTGTCGGCATAGGGCACCTCTTGCAAGGCGCGCTCTATCTTGTCGGTCACCTGTTCGGCCACCTGCTGCGCCGTGGCGCCCGGCCAGTTGGTGCGCACCACCATGGCGCGGAAAGTGAACGGCGGATCTTCGTCCTGCCCCAGCTGGAAATAGGCGACAAAGCCCAGCAGCACGATCACCACCAGCAAATAGCGGGTGAGCGCCACGTGTTCAAGCGCCCAGCGCGAAAGATTGAAGCCCGGCTTGGGCTGCTCTTGGTTCATGGCGGGCTCAGCGGGTGACGGGGGAAACTGCGGAAGCAGGGGCGGGTGCGGAGGCCGGGGCAGGCGCCGAAGCACCAGCACCCTGGTAGACCGTCACTTTCTGGCCTGGGGCCAGCACATGGCCGCCGGTCGCCACGACCTGCATTCCCGGCGTGAGGCCGGAGGCGATCACCAAGGCATTGCCGTCGGCCGTCGCCACCTCGACTTTCTGCAAACGCACGGTGTGGGTGGCCGGGTCGAACACCCAGACAGCCGAGCCGCCGTTCTCCTGCATCACGGCCGTTGTCGGCAGCTTGATCACGGGCTGGCCCGTGGCGCCCATGCCCTCGGGCCTGGCGTGGACCGTGGCTCCCAGCGCGGGCAAGGGCTTGTCCTGAGCGCGTTCCAGCGCGGCCTTGACGAGGTAGGTGCGCGTCACCGGATCGGCGCTGGCCGCGACTTCACGCACACGGGCGCTGTACTGCGCATCATTGGCCCAAGCACGCACGGTCACGGCCTGGCCCGGGTGCACGCGAGCGATCTTGTCTTCGGGCACGGAGAACACCACATCGCGGTCGCCGTCCTGCGCAATGCGCACCACCGGCGTACCGGCCGCCACCACCTGACCGGGCTCGGCGTCTATGCCCGTGACCACGCCAGCCACGTCGGCCACCAGGCGGGTGTAATCGGTCTGCAGCGACTGGCCCGTGGCCTGCGCACGCGCCTGGTCCAGGCTGGCCTGGGCGGATTTCAGCGTGGCCTGGCGCCTGTCCAACTCGGCACTGCTGATGAAGTTCTGCGCCTTGAGCGCGGCAAAGCGCTGCACATCGGCGGCCGCCAGATCGCGCTGCGTGGTGGCCGCGGCCACTTGCGCGCGCCCTGCGTCGGCCGCCAGCCGGTAGTCCTGGGCATCGAGCTGGGCCAGCAACTGCCCTGCCGAAACCCGCTGCCCTAGTTCAACCTGGCGCGACACCAGCTTTCCCGGCACACGAAAACCCAGCCGCGCTTCGATGCGCGCGCGCACATCGCCCGAATATTCCAGTTGGGACGCGTATTCGCCCACGCCCACCTGCAGCAGCTTGACCGCGCGCACAGGCTCGGACTCGGGCGCGGGCCGGGAGCAGGCAACCAACCCCGCACAGGCCAAGGCCAGGGCCAGGGCAGACATAGCCCAACGGGGCCCAATAAATGACAAGGTGCGCATGCGGTGCTCGAAAAAAGCCCCGGCGACCGTGCTGCCAGTGCGGCGCGGCCCGGGGAAAACATGACAAGGGGACTGACAAAGAACAGTCAGCTAATGACT
>JAMNYN010000172.1 GCA_023622805.1 Pseudomonadota bacterium
GCAGGCGTGGCCACGGATTTCAACGAGGCGCTGCGCGTCAATTCAACGCTCTTGTCCAAACAGGCCTTGGTGCAGGCGGCGGAAGCCAGCGAAAAAGTCGCCAATGCGGCCTTCTCGCCGACGCTGGACCTGCGTGCGGGAACCGGGCGCGACCGAACGCTGCCTGAGGATTTCTACCGCAATGTGCAAAGCTCGCGTGTGCAGCTGATGCTGAGCTACAACCTGTACCGCGGGGGCGCCGATGAAGCGCGTGTGCGCCAGACCATCGCCCAGGCCTATGCGGCCCGGGACGTGCGTGACTTCACCTGCCGCAACGTGCAACAGGACATGGCGGTGGCGTGGAACAACATCACGCGTCTGCGCCAGCAGATTCCTTTCATGCGTGACCATGAACTCTCGACCGCCAAGGTGCGCCTGGCCTACCAGCAGCAATTCAAGATTGGTCAGCGTTCCCTGCTGGATCTGCTGAACACCGAGAACGAGCTGTTCGATGCACGCCGCGCCTTGGTCAACGCGCAATACGACCTGAAAAAGATCGAGTACCAGTGGCTGACGATGGCTGGGCAGGTCTTGCCCGCACTGGGTCTGGCCCAGCCCCATGGGGACAGCCGGCCGGAGGAGGCGCAGGACCTGGCCTTGGCGGACGATGCATTGCGCGCCTGCTTGGCACCGCTGCCCGATACCAGCAATCTCGTGCCTGTCATCGCTTCCTATCGCCCGGGCGCCGAGCCGCCGCTGCTCAAGGCCGCCCCCAAGCCCTGAGCGCGTTTGACCATATCGTGGAAGAAATACCTATGCACAAGACTCCAGCGCAGACGGACAGCCAGGCACCACGGCAGGAGCTGTCTGCGCTGGATGCGGATTTCATTCGCGTATTGGAAGATTTGATTGATGCCTTGTTGGCGAATGGCACGCTGCGGCTGACGGATCTGCCCCCGCTGGCGCTGGAGAAGCTCAACCAGCGCAAGCAGGTGCGGGAGCGCCTGCGGGATTCGCTGGATCTCATCGACAGCAGCACTGACGACTTACCCATCTGACCGGATCGGTTCCATCCATGTTCATCAAGGAAGACGCCACCCCCCCTTTGGGCGCACCGCCAAGCCCGTCGGGGCAGGAAGAGGGCTGGCGCATGCCGCCCCATGCGACGCATGACGACCCGCTGTTGACCTGCCTGGTCGAGTTGACGCGGCTGCATGGCACGCCTTACACCGCACAGGCGCTCAGCAACGGCCTGCCGCTGGTGAATCAGCGGCTGACGCCGTCGCTGCTGGCACGCGCGGCGGCGCGCGCGCATTGCACGTCCCGCATCGTGCGTCGCAAGCTCGAAGGTTTGCCGCCCGGGTTGCTGCCGGCGATCCTGATTCTGAAGAACAACCGCGCCTGTTTATTGCTGCAGGAGCTGGCGGATGGGCGCTTTCTGGTCCAGTACCCCGAGTCCGGCAGCCCGGTCGAGGTGGAGAAGGAGGTGCTGCAGGAGGACTATGCGGGACTGGTCTGCTTTGTCCGCCCGCAGTTCCGCGTGGAGCGCCGGGCCGAGCAGGGCGAAGCGCCGCGCAGCAGCCACTGGTTCTGGTCGGTGGTGCTGGACAACTGGCGCCTGTACCGTGATGCGCTGCTGGCGGCGGTGCTGATCAATCTGTTTGCGCTGGCCATGCCGCTGTTCAGCATGAATGTCTACGACCGTGTCGTGCCCAACAACGCCGTGGAGACGCTGTGGGTGATGGCTGTCGGTATCACCTTGGTGCTGGTTTTCAATTTTGTGCTGACGTCGGCGCGGGCCTATGTGGTGGACACGGCCAGCAAGCGCGTCGATGTGCAGCTGTCGGCGCAGATCATGGAGCGGGTGCTGGACTTGCGCCTGGAAAGCCGGCCTGCGTCCGTGGGCTCGTTCGCGGCCAATCTGCGCTCGTTCGAGTCGGTGCGCGACTTCATCGCTTCGGCCAGCCTGACGACGCTGGTGGACTTGCCCTTCGTGCTGCTTTTTCTGGCGGTGATGGCCTGGATTTCGCCGTGGATGCTGATTCCGCCCGTCGTGGCCATCGTGCTGGTGCTGGTGGTGTCCTTTTTCGCCCAGGCCCGCATGGAGAGCCTGACGATGAAGACTTTCCAGGCCGCCTCGCAGCGCAATGCGCTGCTGGTGGAGTCGCTGACCAATCTGGAAGCGATCAAGACCCTCAATGCCCAGAGCGGCGTGCAGCGCCTGTGGGAAAGTGCTACGCAGTACATCGCCTACATCGGCGGCAAGATCAAGTTCATTTCCTCGACCACCGTCAACTTCGTGCAGACCATGCAGCAGGTGGTGACCGTGGCCGTGGTGGTCATCGGTGTCTACCTGGTGCAGGACGCCACGATGTCCATGGGGGGCATCATTGCCGCCTCCATGATTGCCGGACGTTGCCTCGCGCCCCTGGGCCAGGTGGCCGGGCTGATGATGCAGTTCCACAACGCGCGCATCTCGCTGGCGTCCATCGACAACTACATGAAGATGCCTGTCGAGCATGCGGCCGGCAGCGAATTCGTTTCACGGCCGGACCTGCGCGGGGCCATAGAGTTTCGCCAGGTGGGCTTCAGCTATCCGAACAGCAAGCAAAGCGCGTTGTCGCAGCTGAGCTTCACGATGCAGGCGGGCGAGAGAGTCGGCATCATAGGGCGCATAGGCTCGGGCAAGAGCACGCTGGAGAAGCTGGTGCTGGGCCTGTACCAGCCCACGGAGGGCGCTATCCTGATCGACGGCGTGGATGTCCGGCAGATCGACCCCATAGACCTGCGCCGCGCCATCGGCCATGTGCCGCAGGATCCGCTGCTGTTCTACGGCAGTCTCAAGCACAACCTGTTGATCGGCGCCCCGCATGCGAGCGAGGCGGACATGCTCAATGCGGCGCGCATTGCCGGGGTAGACGAGTTCGCGGCCCAGCATCCGCAAGGCTACGACATGAACATTGGCGAGCGTGGCGACTCTCTGTCCGGGGGGCAGCGCCAGTCGATTGCCGTGGCCCGGGCCATGATCAACGATCCGCCCATCCTGCTGCTCGATGAGCCCAGCAGCAATCTGGACAACCAGAGCGAGGCCATGCTCAAGCGCCGCCTGCTGGAGGCGGGCGTTGGCAAGACCATGCTGGTGGTGACCCACCGCACGGCATTGCTGGAGCTGGTCGACCGCTTGATCGTGATCGACGGCGGCAAGATCGTGGCCGATGGCCCCAAGGCGCAGGTGATCGAGGCCTTGAAACAAGGTCGCATCGGACGCGTGGGAGGCCGCTCATGAAAAAGCCATCGCGCATGCGCGCACTGTTCAGGCGCCTGGAACGCTGGCTGCTGGACGGCAGCGCTGTGGTGGCCACGCACCAGCCGTCCGATCTGCAGGCCGACGCCCAATGGGCCACCGGTCAGCAGCAGGCACGTGGTTCGCGGCTGTTGCTGTGGGCTTCCTTGCTGGCCGTGCTGGCGCTGCTGATCTGGGCCAGCGTGGGCCGCATCGACGAGGTGGTGCGAGGGCAGGGCAAGGTCGTGCCGTCCCGCCAGGTGCAGGTAGTGCAAAGCCTGGATGGGGGCATTGTCGAGAAGATCCTGATCCGCCCGGGCGAGCATGTCGAAGTGGGCCAGGTGCTGCTGCGCATCGACCCGACCCGCTACAGCTCCTCGCTGGGCGAGAACAAGGCGGAACTGTTGTCGCTCAAGGCCAAGGCCGCGCGGCTGGAAGCCCTGGCCACGGGGCAGAACTTCCAGGTGCCCCCGGACGTCATGGCCGCGGCACCCCAATTGATGGAGATGGAGCGCCGCGTCTGGGAAGCCCGCACGCAGGAGCTCAACACCACGCTGAACATTGCGCGCGACCAGCTGCGACAGCGACAGCAGGAGTTGCGCGAAACGCAAGCCAACCGCGAACAGGCGGCTTCGAGCTGCAGCCTGACGACGGAGGAGTTGACGATGACGCGGCCGCTGCTCAAGAGCGGTGCCGTTTCCGATGT
>JAMNYN010000160.1 GCA_023622805.1 Pseudomonadota bacterium
GTGGGCGTCACGGTGAGCTCCTTCAATTCGGTGTCGCTGCATCCGCCGCTGGTGCTGTGGAGCATGGCCAATAGCGCGGCCTCGCTGTCGGTCTTCATGGCCTGCACACATTACGCCGTGCACGTGCTCGGCGCCGAGCAGAAGTCCCTGGCCGAACAGTTCGCGTCCAAAGGCATAGACCGCTGGGCCGGCGTGCTGCACCAGCCCGGCCAGACCGGCGTGCCCTTGCTGGACGGCGCCGTGGCGGCGTTTGAATGCTTCAACCGCAGCCGCTACCAGGAAGGCGACCACGTGATCTTTGTCGGCGAAGTGGAGCATTGCAGCCATCAGAACGACATGGCACCGCTGCTGTACCACGCCGGAAAAATGAAATAGCCCCTGCACGCAGGTGCAGGGGCTACGGTTTTTGCGAAAGGCGCCAGCAGAGGGCGCTGGAAACCACAGCAGAGCGTCCGAAAAGGCCACTCTCGCCGCCGCCGGGCCGCCCCAAGGCGGCGACGGCCCCCTCGGGGGGCAGCGAGCCACACGCAGTGGGCGAGCGTGGGGGCCTATCTAGCAGCGTCCGGTAGCTCGATCTTCACTTCCAGCACTTCCAGGTTGTCCTGGCGCTCGAGGTGGACCTTGATGTCGTTCGGGTGGATGGTCACGTACTTGGAGATCACGGCCATCAGTTCGCGCTGCAGCTCGGGCAGGTAATCGTGCTGGCTGCGGCCGCCGCCGACGCGCTCATGCGCCAGGATGATCTGCAGACGTTCCTTGGCGACAGAAGCGGATTTCTTTTTTTCGCCCAACAGAAAAGACAGCATCGACATGTCTTACCTCCCTCCAAAGATGCGTTTGAAAAAGCCCGGTTTTTGCGCCTCGATGAAGCGCATGGGCTTTTCTTCTCCCAGAAAACGATCGATCACATCCTTGTAGGCTTCGGACACATCGGTGTTCGCCATGTGCACGGCCGGAATGCCCTGGTTGGACGCCTGCAGCACCGTTTCCGACTCGGGGATCACGCCGATCAAGGGAATGCGCAGGATGTCCTGGATGTCTTCCAGCGACAGCATCTGGCCGTCCTCGACCCGGCTCGGGTTGTAGCGAGTGATCAGCAGGTGTTCCTTGATGCCTTCGCCACCGGCGATCGCGCGCTGGGTCTTGGAACTGAGCATGCCCAGGATGCGGTCGGAATCGCGCACCGACGAGACTTCGGGATTGGTCACCACCAGCGCTTCGTCGGCAAAGTGCATGGCCATCAGCGCGCCGCTTTCGATGCCCGCGGGCGAGTCGCAGATGATGAAGTCAAAGCCCATCTCGCCCAGATCCTTGAGGATCTTCTCGACGCCGTCCTGGGTCAGGGCTTCCTTGTCGCGGGTCTGCGAGGCAGCCAGCACGAACAGGTTGTCGCACTGCTTGTCCTTGATCAAGGCCTGGTTGAGGTTGGCTTCGCCCTGGATCACATTGATCAGGTCATACACCACCCGGCGCTCACACCCCATGATCAGATCGAGATTGCGCAGACCGACGTCGAAGTCGATGACTGCGGTCTTGTAGCCGCGCAGGGCGAGGCCGGATGCGAAGCTGGCGCTGGTGGTGGTCTTGCCCACTCCACCTTTGCCGGAGGTCACGACGACGATTTTGGCCATGTTTGCACTGTTCCTTAAAAAACAAAGCTGAATTGCATAGAGACGCGGCTCTGACAGCGATCACGCATCACAAGGGCTCGACGATGATTTTCTCGCCTTCCAGCCGTACCTGGGCCGGCTTGCCGACCACGTCGGGCGGCAACGCCGTCTCGGTGGTGCGGTAGATACCGGCGATGGACAGCAGCTGCGGCTCCATGCAGGTGCTGAAGATGCGGGCCGAGGT
The DNA here is from genome assembly GCA_023622805.1 of Pseudomonadota bacterium. GTDB lineage: Bacteria > Pseudomonadota > Gammaproteobacteria > Burkholderiales > Burkholderiaceae_C > Comamonas > Comamonas bellezanensis. Next base: position 1,855 of record JAMNYN010000160.1, read on the forward strand.
ATTGCCCCGCGCACCCGCAATCGCCCGCCCGCGCAGCGGCGCATAGACATGCACGTTGCCATCCGCAATCACTTCCGCACCATAGCTGACCACGGCCAGAACCACCAGATCGGTTCCCCGGGCATAGACCTGCTGGCCCGAACGCAGCGGCTTGTCGATCACCATGGCATCGGCCGCAGGCGCCGGCACTTCGCGCACCACTTCGACTTCGCGAATGACCTCGTGGATTTCCGGTGGCGCCGGGCGTGCCGTCTGCGCGTCGGGCACCGCTGACAGGCCCGCCGCCAGCGCATCCCGGGTCTGCTCGGCGCTGCCGCCACGCACGGCCACGGGCAGCGTGTGGTGGGCCTTGAGGACCGCGATCAGGGCCGGGAAATCGATGGCTTGTTCAGCCTCTTTCACCTGGCCCAGGTCGATCAGCACCGGGTCGTTGTCGAAGAAATCAGGGTCGTCGGCCAGACGCTGGGCCAGATCGGCGGCCACCAGACTGACGTCGGTGTCCTTGAGCGCAACAGCCACGACGTGCAGCTGGGCGCTCTTGAGGTCAAAACTGGAGCGGGCAACGCCCGTCGGATCAGCAGCCATGGAGTGGAGTGCGAGAGGGAAGATCAGAGACGCATCTCAAAGAAGGCAAAGTGTACCCTGGGGCATGCGCCGCAGCCCGCCTGTGTCCGCACAGATACAGGTCATCACACCTGCGCGACCCGCCACCTGGGGCGCAGCGAGCAGCCACCACCGCTCGCTGCGCCCCCATCAAGCGACGGCCAGGCCGGCCTGGCGCTGCTGCGCCAGGGCCACATACCAGGCCAGGCAGCCCGGGTTGGCCATGGCATCCTGGTTGACCACCTTGTCCAGCGGCTGGCCCAGCAGCAGCTTCTTGATCGGCAACTCCTGTTTCTTGCCGCTGAGCGTGCGCGGCACTTCGGCCACCTGGTAGATGTCGTCGGGCACGAAACGCGGCGACAAGGCGCTGCGGATGGCGCCGTTGATGCGCGCGCGCAGCGCCGCGTCGAGTTCCACGCCAGGGCGCAGCACCACGAACAGCGGCATATAGCTCTCGCGCCCCAGGTACTCGAGATCGACCACCAGGCTGTCGAGCACTTCGGGCAGGGCTTCGACGGCGCTGTAGATTTCGCTGGTGCCCATGCGCAGGCCGTGGCGGTTGATGGTCGCGTCGCTGCGGCCGTAGATCACGCAGCCGCCGTCGCTGGCGATGCTGATCCAGTCGCCGTGGCGCCAGACCGCGCCCGCCTCCACGCCGGCATCGCCGCCGCCGGGCCGGCGGCCGTGGCCGGGCGCGAAGCTGTCGAAATAGCTGGCGTGATAGCGCGCGCCGCTGTCGTCGCCCCAGAGGAACAGCGGCATGGACGGAATCGGCTGGGTGCAGACCAGTTCGCCGACAGCGCCGGTGACCGGCTGGCCCTGCTCGTCCCAGGCCTCGACGGCCGCGCCCAGCTGACGGCACTGCATCACGCCCGGCACCAGCGGCAGCTCGCGGTTGCCGCCGAGGAAGGCGCCGCAGAAATCGGTGCCGCCGGAAATGTTGTTCCACCAGATGTCTTCTTCGGACGGCAAGCCGGGTCGGCCGCGGGCCTCGGCCTGCGCCCGCAGCGCGCGAAATTGCGCCGTGCCCCAGGCCTGCACTTCGGCCGACAGCGGCGAGCCCGTCGAGCCCAGGCTGCGCACGCGCGACAGATCGCCGCAGGTCGACAAGTCCACGCCGGCCTTCATGCAGTTGGCATAGAAGGCCGCGCCCGAGCCAAAGCAGGTGACGCCGGTTTCGGCCGCGAATCGCCACAGCACGCCCCAATCGGGCTGCTCCTTGCTGCCGCCGGGGCTGCCATCGAAGATCACGCAGGTCGTGCCGCCCAGCAGGCCGGAGACCTGGGCGTTCCACATCACCCAGCCGGTGGAGCTGTACCAGTGGAAGCGCTCGCCCCAGCTGTTCGGGTCCCAGCTGCAACCCACGTCGTTGTGCAAGGACTTGAGCTGCAAGGCCACCAGCACCATGCCGCCATGGCCGTGGACGATGGGCTTGGGCAGGCCCGTGGTGCCGCTCGAATAGACAATCCACAGCGGGTGATCGAACGGCAGCCACAGCGGCTCGAAGGCCTGCGTGGCGGCGTCGTCGCGCGCCACGATGCGCGCCCAGCTGGCGGTGTCGGCCAGGTCGATGGACAGATCCAGATTGTTCACCAGCACCACCTGCTGCAGGCTGGGCAGGCCGGCGCGCAGCTCGGCCAGCACCCCCAGGCGATCGATATCGCGGCCCGCATAGTGCACGCCGTCCACGGCGATCAGCACCTTGGGCGCGATCTGGCGCAAGCGGTCCAGCACGGCATGCGTGCCCATGTCGGGCGCGCAAATGCTCCACACCGCGCCGATGCTCACGCAGGCCAGCAGCGCCACCATGGCTTCGGCAATATTGGGCAGGTAGGCCGCGACGCGGTCGCCGGGCTGCACGCCCTGGGCCTGCAGATGCAAGGCCAGGGCCGCGACCTGGCGGTGCAGCGTGGGCCAGTCCATCTCGCGGTGCCGACCCTGCTCGTTGCGGCTGACGATGGCCGGCATGCCCGCCGCTGCCGCCGCCGCGGTGTGGCGCAGCACCTGCTGGGCGAAGTTCACCTGCGCGCCCGGAAACCACTGGGCGCCCGGCATCACATTGCGCGCCAGCACCGCCGTATGCGGCGTCGGCGACTGCAGGTCGCAAAACTCCCACACGCTTTGCCAGAAAGCTTCCAGGTCGGTGACCGACCAGCGCCACAGCGCGTCGTAGTCGGCAAACCTGAGGCCATGGCGCTGCGCCAGCCAATCCTGGTAGCGGCGAATCTGGGGAATGTAGGCAGGGAGTGTGGACATAGTCCCCAGACGTTAAGCCGAGGCGCGCCCAGGCGTTTCAGGGTTACCCCGCGAACTGCTGCGTGGGCGACAGCGGCACGGGCGTCATACGCCTACAACGTTCTTCGATTCTGTCTCCCATCAAGCGCCGAATGTCTCTAACATCGCGCCAGTTTTCACAGGAGAGAAGCGATGGGAATATTCCAATGGACTGAGAAGTCCTCCGATGTGCTGCATTCGGGCGGCGTGATAGGCCCCGACGAGCGCCTGCCCTGGCCGCAAACCGGCCTGATGGGCATACAGCACGTGATTGCCATGTTCGGCTCGACCGTACTGGCCCCCATCCTCATGGGGTTCGATCCGAATCTGGCGGTGCTGATGAGCGGCATAGGCACGCTGATCTTCTTTCTGATCACCGGCGGCAAGGTGCCCAGCTACCTGGGCTCGTCGTTTGCCTTCATCGGCGTGGTGATCGCCGCCACGGGCTATGCGGGCCAGGGCGCGAACGCCAACATCGGCGTGGCGCTGGGCGGCATCATCGCCTGCGGTGCGATCTACACCTTGATCGGCGTGATCGTGCAATGGCTGGGAACGGGCTGGATCGAGCGCTTCATGCCGCCCGTGGTGACCGGTGCGGTGGTGGCCGTGATCGGTCTGAATCTGGCGGGCATCCCGATCAAGAACATGGCGGCGAGCAACTTCGACAGCTGGATGCAGGCCCTGACCTTCGTCAGCGTCGGTCTGGTCGCCGTGCTCACGCGCGGCATGGTGCAGCGCCTGCTGATCCTGGTCGGCCTGATCGTGTCCAGCCTGTTCTACGCGCTGCTGACCAATGTCGCCGGTCTGGGCAAGCCGCTGGACCTGTCGGGCGTGATCAACGCCGCCTGGTTCGGCCTGCCGCAACTGCATGCGCCGGTGTTCAGCGCCCCGGCCATGCTGCTGATCGCTCCCGTGGTCATCATCCTGGTGGCGGAGAACCTGGGCCACATCAAGGCCGTGACGGCCATGACCGGCAAGAACCTCGACCAGTACATGGGCCGGGCCTTCATCGGCGACGGCGTCGCGACCATGGTCAGCGGTGCGGGCGGCGGCACTGGCGTGACCACCTATGCCGAGAACATCGGCGTCATGGCCGCGACCCGCATCTACTCCACGGCCGTGTTCCTGTGCGCGGCCCTGCTGGCCGTGCTGCTGGGCTTCAGCCCCAAGTTCGGCGCGCTGATCCAGGCGATTCCGCTGCCGGTGATGGGCGGCGTGTCCATCGTGGTGTTCGGCCTGATCGCCGTCGCCGGCGCCAACATCTGGGTGCGCAACCACGTCGACTTCTCGCAGAACAAGAACCTGATCGTGGCGGCCATCACCCTGATCCTGGGCACGGGCGACTTCACGCTCAAGTTCGGCGACTTCGCGCTGGGCGGCATCGGGACCGCGACGTTTGGCGCCATCATCCTCTACGCCCTGCTCAACCGCGACAAGCGCTGATCCAGTGGCCCAGGGCACCTGCCCTGGCTGTTCCGGGGGCCGCAAGGCCCCCTTTTTTTGGGCAAAAAGTGCCCGCATACATCGCCCTGGCGCACGCCCACACCCCGGAAATGGGACTAAGGGAAATCCATAGGTTGGCGAAAAAACACTGCTACCATTCCCCCCGCAAACCACCGCACCCCTACTTCTGGAGACAAGCGGTGGTGTTTTTTTGCGGAGTTTTTGATGTCATTGATTGACCGCGTACGGTATAGCGATTTCCATCCTTTGATCATGAGCGCGGAGGCTGCGGCACAGCTGGTCCCTGCGGGCGCCAACGTCGGCATGAGCGGGTTCACCGGCGCGGGCTACCCCAAACTTTTGCCCCAGGCCCTGGCCGCGCGCGCCAGGGCCGAGCATGACGCCGGCCGGCCGTTCAAGATCAGCGTCTGGACGGGCGCGTCCACCGCCCCCGAGATGGACGGCACGCTGGCCGCGGCCGATGCCTTCGAGAAGCGCCTGCCTTTCCAGACCGACCCGATCTGCCGCGCCAAGATCAATGCCGGCGAAATGCACTTCGTCGACATGCACCTGTCCCACGTCGCCCAGCACGCCTGGTTCGGCTTTCTGGGCGAGATGAAGGTCGCGGTGATCGAAGTGCTGGGCGTGCTGCCCGACGGCCGCCTGATCCCGTCGACGGCCGTGGGCAACAACAAGACCTGGCTGGAAATCGCCGACAAGGTGATCCTCGAAGTCAACACCAAGCCCCCGCTGGCCATCGAGGGCATGCACGACATCTACTACGGCACGGCCATCCCGCCGCGCCGCACGCCGATCAACATGACGCACGCCGCCGAGCGCATCGGCGAGCCCTATCTGCATGTCGATCCCGCCAAGGTGATCGCCGTGGTCGAAACCCACCAGAGCGATCGCAACTCGGGTTTTGCCAAGCCCGACGCTGTGTCCAGCCAGATCGCCAGCCACATCATCGACTTCCTGGCCCATGAGATGAAGCAGGGGCGCCTGCCCCAGGAAATGCTGCCCATCCAGTCGGGCGTGGGCAATGTGGCCAACGCAGTGCTCGCCGGCCTGCTCACGGGTCCGTTCGAGAACCTGCTGGGCTTCACCGAAGTGCTGCAGGACGGAATGCTGGACCTGTTGCGCGCGGGCAAGATGAGCCAGGCTTCGGCGACCTCGATTTCGCTGAGCAACAGCGCCTATGAGGACTTCGTCGACAACATCGACTTCTACCGCGAACGCATCATCCTGCGTCCCCAGGAGATCAGCAACCACCCCGAGCTGGTGCGCCGCCTGGGCATCATCGCCATGAACTCGATGATCGAGGCCGACATCTACGGCAACATCAACTCCACCCACATCATGGGCTCGGGAATGATGAACGGCATCGGCGGCTCGGGCGACTTCGCGCGCAACGGCTACCTGTCGTTCTTCGTCACGCCGTCGGTGGCCAAGGACGGCAAGATCAGCTGCATCGTGCCGATGTGCTCGCATGTCGACCACACCGAGCACGACACCCAGATCATCGTCACCGAGCAAGGCCTGGCCGACCTGCGCGGCCTGTCGCCGCGCGAGCGCGCCCAGGTCATCATCGACAAGTGCGCCCACCCCGACTTCCGTCCCATGCTGCAGGACTACTTCGACCGCGCGCGCCAGAAGGGCGCGCAGCACACGCCGCACATCCTGCGCGAAGCGCTGAGCTGGCATGAGCGCTTCCTGGAAAACGGGAGTATGCGCGGCACCCCCTGAGCCGCTTCGCGTCTTCCCCCTCTCAACCTTCGGTGGAGGGGGGCGCCCGGCCAGGGACGGCAGCCTCACTGCGCGACGGCGCTTGCTCGCTGCCCCTGGCCTGGGACACGCCAGTTGCGTTGGCTGTGGACGATGCCAGCGCCATTGCTGGCCAAAGGCGGCTGTCGCGTGTTTTGTGCAGGCCGCTTCGGCTGCGGGCATGATGCAAAGCTTGCATTCACTATCCCAATACCCCATGTCGATCTGGAAAAAACCCATCACCCTGGAACTCATCAACCCACGCAACGCGCGCACGGCGGTCAGCCACCTGGGCATTGAAATCATCGAAATCGGCGATGACTTCCTGGTGGGCCGGGTGCCGGTGGACGAGCGCACCGTCCAGCCCTTCGGGCTGCTGCACGGCGGCGTCAGCGTGGTGCTGGCCGAAACCCTGGGCTCGGTCGGCGCGTACTACTCCAGCCCCGAAGGCCACACCGCGGTAGGCCTGGACATCAACGCCAACCACCTGCGCTCGGCGCGCAGCGGCTGGGTCACCGCCACCGCCAAGCCCGTGCACATCGGTCGCACCACCCAGGTCTGGCAGATCGACATGGTCAACGACGAAGGCCTGCCGACCTGCACTTCGCGCATCACCATGGCCATCCTGGCGCCGCGCTGATTCGGATCAGGGCGCGTCGCTGGCCTGGGCCGCCAGCCTCTCACTCTTCCAGTAAACATCGTCCCCCCCATCCACCCGGTTGAGCACGCGGGCCAGCACGAACAGCAGGTCCGACAGGCGGTTCAGGTACTGGCGCGGCGCGGGCCGCATGGCTTCGCTCTGCTCCAGCGCCACCACCATGCGCTCGGCGCGGCGTGCCACCGTGCGGCAGACATGGGCCTGGGCCGCGGCGCGCGTGCCCGCGGGCAGGATGAACTCCTGCAGGCGCGGCAGCTGGGCGTTGTAATGCGCCAGGGCGTTGTCGAGCTGCAGCAGGCCCTCGTCCTTGAGCAGTTCATAGCCCGGAATCGACAGCTCGCCGCCCAGGTTGAACAGCTGGTGCTGGACATCGACCAGCAGCGCGCGCACGTCCTGCGGCAGGCCTTCGCACAGCAGCAGGCCGAGGTGCGAATTGAGCTCGTCCACGTCGCCCATGGCGTGGGGCCGCCCGCTGTTCTTGGACACCCGGCTGTTGTCTCCCAGGCCGGTGGTTCCATCGTCGCCGGTACGGGTGGCGATCTGTGTCAAACGGTTGCCCATGGCAAGCTCCTTGCGTAATAAAAGCCCCCACGCTTGCTCTCTTCGTCCTGAGCCGGCCGAAGGGCTGCGCTGCCCCCCGAGGGGGCCGTCACCGCCTTGGGGCGGCCCGGCGGCGGCGTGCAGTGCACAAAATACCATTGTGCGTTACAGCGCGCAGGCAAATGTTGGTCCAGGCAACAGCAAGCAAAAATGCTAGCAAACCAGGCCGATGTACTGTGCAATGCACGGGTGTTTCACTGAATCGGAGTTGTCGCCCATGAAGGCCAATACCCACCGCACCATCAGCGCATTCGAAGCGCGCAGCCTTGTCCTGTTTGCCAGCCTGGCACTGGGTGGAGCTGCCAGCAGCATGGCCCAGCCCGTGCGAGAACCCGCGGCCCGCAGCGTGACGGCCCAAACCAGCACGACAGCGCCAGCCCGGCCCATGGCGGCACCTGCCGCCAGTGCCGAACAGGCGGCGTTTGACCGCGCCGACCGCAACCAGGACGGCCAGCTCAGCGCCGCCGAAACCCAGGCCCTGCCCGTGATCGCCAGCCGCATGCGCGAACTGGATGCGGATGGCAATGGCAGCCTGTCGTTCGCCGAGTTCCGCAAGGGCGCGCAGCAGTAAACCCGCAGGCTACGCCCGCCGGTGCCGGGCATGCCCCCTGCAGAAGCCATAGGTCCATGGTGCGGCATGCCGCACCATGGCTTTTTTCGTTGGCGTGGGTGGTATTCTTTTGGTCTGATTCGAGAGGACCCCCAATGAATGCACCCGCCGCTGCCCAGCACCTGCTGCCCGCCATCCAGCCACGCCCTGTACCCGCCGCGTTCCTGGACGCCCTGGTCGCACGCTTTGGCGCCCAGTGCTCGCAAGCCCTGGCCGTGCGCGAGCAGCATGGCCGCGATGAAGGCGCTCTGCAGGCGCCCCCGCCCAGCGCCGTGGTGTTTGCCGAAAGCACCCAGGACGTGGTCGATGCCGTGAAGCTGGCCAGCACCTACGAAGTACCCGTCATCCCCTACGGCTCGGGTTCGTCGCTGGAAGGCCATCTGCTGGCCGTGCAAGGCGGCATCAGCCTCGACGTCAGCCGCATGAACCGGCTGCTGAGCGTCAACGCCGAAGACCTCACGGTGACCGTGCAGCCCGGCCTCACGCGCAAGCAGCTCAACGAAGCCATCCGCGACACCGGCCTGTTCTTCCCCATAGACCCCGGCGCCGATGCCAGCCTGGGCGGCATGACCGCCACCCGCGCCAGCGGCACCAATGCCGTGCGCTACGGCACCATGCGCGAAAACGTGCTGGCCCTGCAAGTCGTCACGGCCAGCGGTGAAGTCATCCAGACCGGCACACGTGCCAAGAAAAGCAGCGCCGGCTACGACCTCACGCGCCTGATGGTGGGCAGCGAAGGCACGCTGGGCATAGTCACCGAAGTCACGGTGCGCCTGTACCCCCTGCCCGAAGCCGTCTCGGCCGCCATCTGCTCCTTCCCCAGCATCGAAGCCGCGGTGCGCACCGTGATCCAGACCATTCAGCTGGGCGTGCCCATCGCGCGCGTGGAGCTGATCGACGCGAATTCGGTGCGCATGGTCAACGCCTACAGCAAGACCACGCTGCGCGAAGAACCCATGCTGCTGATGGAGTTCCACGGCTCGCCTGCGGGCGTCAAAGAGCAGGCGGAAACCGTGCAGGACATCGCCAGCGAGTTCGGCGGCCAGGCCTTCGAATGGGCCAGCACGCCCGAAGAGCGCACCCGCCTGTGGACGGCGCGGCACAACGCCTACTTTGCGGCCGTCAGCTCCCATCCCGGCTGCCGCGCGATCAGCACCGACACCTGCGTGCCCATCAGCCGCCTGGCCGACTGCCTGCTCGACTCCATCACCGAAGCCGATGCCAGCGGCCTGCCCTACTTCCTCGTGGGTCATGTGGGCGACGGCAACTTCCACTTCGGCTACCTGCTCGACCCGCAAAAGCCCGAGCAGCTGGAAACCGCCGAAGCGCTGAATAACCAGCTGGTCGCCCGCGCGCTGCGCCTGGGCGGCACTTGCACCGGCGAACACGGCGTGGGCATCCACAAGATGGGCTTTCTGCTGGATGAAACCGGCGCCGGCGCGGTCGACATGATGCGCGCCATCAAGCGTGCGCTGGATCCGAAGAACATCCTCAATCCAGGCAAAATTTTCGCGCTCTGAGCCCTACCCCTGCCCGGCACCCGCCGAGGCGCTGAAAAGGCCGTTTCCGCCCCGGGAACGGCCTTTTCTTTATGACGCTGCCATTGCCACACGCAGCGGGCAAGCGTGGGGGCCTAATTTCACGCCCTGGCGAACTTGGCCGCGGCCACCTTCTGGCCCACAAAGGCCGCCGACACCACGCTCAGCGCCAGTGCCGTCGCCGAGCCAAAGAACACGCTGCCGTGCATCTGGGCATCGAGCATGGCGCCAAACACCGGCGCGGCCAGGCAAAAGCCCAGATCCAGGCCCGAATACACCGTGCCATAGACCCGGCCGGTCGCGCCCGCGGGCGCCGCCTGCTTGATCAGCATGTCGCGCGAAGGACCGGCAATGCCCGTGCCCAGGCCGGCCACGGCAGCCACGGCCATGGCCACATAGCCCGACAGCAGGCCCGTGCCCACCAGGGCCAGCAGCAGGGCCGACGCCAGCAGGCTGATGGCGATCAGCTTCTCCAGGCGCTTGACCCGACCCACCAGGAAGCCGCCCAGCAGCATGCCGGTGGCGCCGCACAGCATATAGCCCGTGGCCACCAGGGCCGTGAGGCTCAGCGGCAGGCCGTACATGGCCTGCAGGGCCGGGCTGGCAAAGCTCTGGATGGCGCTGAGCGCGCAGGTGCTCCAGAAGAAGAAGGAGAAGCACAGCCAGACCGACGGCAGGCGCAGGAAAGCCATCGCATGCTCGGGCTTGGCATGGCCTGCGGCCGCGGGCTTGGCCGCCGCTGCCGGCTGGGCCACGGGCTTGCGGTCGTCCAGCGCGTCGCGGTTGAGCACCATGATCAGCAGCACCACGGCGGCCAGGGCCGAGCCGCACAGGCAGGCGATGCGCCAGGAGCCCGTGGCCGCGGTGATGCCGGCCATGAACACCGGCGCCAACGCCCAGCCCAGATTGCCCGAAATGCCGTGCACCGAGAACGCATGGCCTATGCGCTTGGCCGACACCCGCTTGTTGAGGATGGTGAAGTCCACCGGGTGGAAAGGCGCATTGCCCAGGCCGGCGAACATCGCGGCCAGCAGCAGCGTGGCATAGCCCTGGGCCGAGCTGGCGATCACGCCGGCGACGATGAAACTGGTCAGCGAGGCGAACAAGATGGGCCGCGCACCCAACCGGTCCACCACAAAGCCGGACAGCGCCTGGCCCACGCCCGAGACGATGAAGAACACCGACAGCAGCACGCTGAGCTCGGAATAGCTGTAGCCGAAATCGGCAATCAGCCAGGGGAACAGCGGCGGCAGCAGCAGGTGAAAAAAGTGCGAGGAACCATGGGCCAGGCCGATGAGGCCTATGGTGCGCGCATCCTGGCGCAGCGGTATGGAGTCCTGCCCGTTGGCAGAGGGTGACGGTGAAGCGTTCATGCGGCCATCTTAGGCAAGAGGGGAACGGCATGTATGCGATAGACTGCCAAAAACTATCGCCAACATGCCAAAACCCTCTGCCGCCGTGCTTCCACCGCCCGCCGTGCGCAAGCTGCCGCGGCTGCTGTCCTATGTGCCCACGCTGGACCCGCACCTCTACGAGCCCAGCGCGCAGCGGCCGGTACGCGCCAAGATGCGCGAGCTGCAACGCGATACCCAGGTCATGCCCCACAGCCACCCCTGGGCCCAGATGGCGATTTCCACCGGCGGCGTCATCCGCCTGACGACAGACCACGCCACCTACATCGTGCCGCCCAGCCGGGCCGTATGGGTGCCCCCGGGCCTGCCCCATGCCGTGACCATGGTGGAGACCGCGCGGCTCTACACGCTGTACTTTCTGCCGGCGCGCGACGGCGGCGGCGCCCAGGCCGAATGGATGGACCAGCCCGCCTGGCAGCAGTGCCGGGTGCTCCAGGCCTCGGAGCTGCTGCGCGCGCTGGTGCAGGAGTTGTCCACCGACAGCGATGCCGGCCCGCCGCTGTCGCCCCAGGCCTTGCTGCGCGAACACCACCTGAGCGCGCTGGTCTGCGATGAGCTGCGCCGCGCCCAGGTGATGCGCCTGGGCATAGGCCTGCCGCGGGACAAGCGGCTGCAGCACCTGTGCGAAGCCGTACTCGATGCGCCCACGCGCCATGCGAGCCTGGAGGAATGGGCGCTGGACACGGGCGCCAGCCTGCGCACCGTGGCCCGGCTGTTCCGCAGCGAGCTGGGCTGCACTTTCACCCAGTGGCGCCAGCAGGTGGTGCTGGCCCATGCCGTGGCCCTGGCCGCGCGCCAGATGCCGATTGCCCACATCGCCGCCGAGCTGAACTACACGCCCAGCGCCTTCAGCGCCATGGTGCGGCGCAGCGTGGGCATGACGGCCGCCGCCTTCCTCGGCCAGCACCGGCTGGCCGCGGCCTGAGATCCGCTCGCTCCGCGGATAAAAAAAGGGCTTCCGAAGAAGCCCTTGTTTCACGTGAAACACGCGGCGGCGCGTCAGCCGCGCAGGCGCTCGATCAAGCCGTTGAGCTCTTCCAGCGAGCCAAACTGTATGGACACTTCGCCCATGTCCTGCACCTTGCCGTGGCGGCGCACGCGTTTCTTGACGCGCACTTCGACCTGGGCCATCAGCAGATCCGACAGCTCTTCCTCGATGCGCTTGATGTCGCGCGACTTGTCGTGCTTGGCGGTTTGCGGCTTGAGGCTGAAGTCTTCGCCCATCTTCTTGACCAGCGACTCGGCTTCGCGCACCGACAGATTGCGCGCGGCGATCTGGTTGCCGGCCGTGATCTGCGTGGCGCGTTCGAGCGTGAGCAGCGCGCGCGCATGGCCCATGTCGATATCGCCAGCCATCAGCATCACCTGCACCGGCTCGGCCAGGTTCAGCAAGCGCAACAGGTTAGACGCGGCCGAACGCGAACGGCCCACGGCCTGCGCGGCCTGCTCGTGCGTCAGGCCGAACTCCTTGACCAGGCGCGACAGGCCTTGTGCCTCTTCCAGAGGATTGAGGTCTTCGCGCTGGATGTTTTCGATCAGCGCCATGGCCGCCGCGGCCTCGTCGGCCACATCGCGCACCAGCACCGGTACGCTGTCCAGGCCGGCGATGCGCGCCGCGCGAAAACGCCGCTCGCCGGCGATGATTTCGTACTTGCCGGCATGGCTGCCCGCGGCCAGGCGGCGCACCAGAATCGGCTGCATGATGCCCTGGGCCTTGATGCTTTCCGCCAGCTCGTAGAGCGCGCCTTCGTCCATGCGCGTGCGCGGCTGGTACTGGCCGGCCACCATCTCGTCAAGTTGCAGGCTGTGGGGCAAGCCCGCAGCGTCGGCCGCCGGCTCCTCGACCTTGGGGCCGAGCAATGCTTCCAGGCCGCGGCCCAAGCCCTTGGGTTTCTTTGTCACCATGGAATCAGTCTTTCAAAAAAGTTTGCAGCAACGCATGGCCCGCGTCCCAGTCGCCCGAGAAGCCATCGACAACATCGTCCAGCGCAAGATATTGCGCACCCCAGGCCTGGGCCAGGGAGCTCGCAGCCGGCGCGCGGTCGACCAGAATGCTGGGGAAAGGCAGGCGCTGCCGGGCCATCGGCGACCACCCCGGCAACTGTTCGCGCAGTCCGGGCTGCTCCACGTCGGCGGGTGCCACCAACAGGGCACCGCGCACCTTGGCGGCGGCCGGCGAATGCGCGGCCCACCAGGCCGTGAGCAGGCAGCCCAGGCCGCTGGCTACCAGCACCACCGGACCCGTCGCATCGACCAGCGTCTCCTGCAGGCGCGCGCTCCAGTCACCGCGCAGCGGCCGCTGCCAGTCGTGCTGTTCCAGCCGCGCATAGCCATGGGCGGCTTCCCAGCGCGCCATCCAGGGGGCGGCCTGGGCCTGTGGCCCGCCGTCGGGCAGCAGCCAGACCTGTGGCTGCGCAGTCGATGCAAAAGGCATGGCAGTGGCTACGCTCATCACATCTGCTTGATGCGCTCGACCATTTCCCGCGCGAACTCGACAAAGGCCTTGCTGCCCTTGGCCGACGGGTCGAACACCACGCCGGGAACGCCATAGCTGGGAGCTTCGGCCAGGCGCACATTGCGCGGGATCACGGTGTTGAACACCTTGTCGCCGAAATGGTCCTTGAGCTGGTCGCTGACCTGCTGCTGCAGCGTGGTGCGCGTATCGAACATCACGCGCAGCAGACCGATGATCTGCAAGTCCTTGTTGAGGTTGGCATGCACCTGCTTGATGGTGTTGACCAGGTCGGTGAGGCCTTCGAGCGCGAAGTATTCACACTGCATGGGCACGACCACGCCATGGGCCGCACACAGGCCGTTGAGCGTGAGCATGGACAGGCTGGGCGGGCAGTCGATCAGCACGAAGTCGTAATCGGCGTCCACGGCCGCGAGCGCGCCCTTGATGCGCTTGTCGCGGCGCTCCAGGCCCACCAGCTCGATTTCGGCGCCCGTCAGCTCGCGGTTCGCACCCAGCACGTGGTAGCCGGCCTTCTCGGAAAACACCGCGGCCTCCTTCACACTGGCGTTTTCCAGCAGCACGTCATACACCGTGAGCTCCAGGCTGCGCTTGTCCACGCCCGAACCCATGGTGGCATTGCCCTGGGGGTCCATGTCGATGAGCAGCACGCGCTGGCCGATCTTGGCCAGGCCTGCCGCCAGGTTCACGCAAGTGGTGGTTTTGCCGACACCACCTTTTTGATTGGCAATACAAAAAATCTTGGCCATAGGACTTTCGGATAACTTATTTGGAAATGGCCAGCTTGATGCCAAAGCCGATGAGGAAGGTTCCCGCCGTCTTTTCCAGCAGCTGCACGATGCGCGGATTGGCGCGCAGGCGGTCGGCCAGATAGCGGGTCAGCAGCACCACGCTCAGGCTGTACAAGAGCGTGAGTGCGGCCACCGTCGCCGCCATCACCGCAAAGGTCGGCAGGCCCTGGTGCGTCGCGGGATCGACAAACAGCGGGAAAAAAGCCATGTAGAACACGATGGCCTTGGGATTGAGCAAGGTGATCAGCGCGCCCTGGCGGAAGTAGTGATGCGGCTGCATTTGCAGTACCGGCGCGGCGCCAGGCTTGGCCAGCAGCATCTTGCCGCCCAGCCAGGCCAGGTAGGCCGCGCCCAGCCACTGCAGCGCCTGGAAAGCCGTGGGATGGGCCGCCAGCAGGGCTGCCATGCCGGCCACGGCCAGCCACATCAGCACCTGGTCGGCGGCAATGACGCCGCAGCAGGCGGCCATGCCGGAGCGGATGCCGCCCTGGCCGGTCGACGTGATCAAGGCGAGATTACCGGGGCCGGGGATCAGCAAGAACAAGATGATGGCCGCGACAAACGCGCCGTAATCAGCAACGCCAAACATGATTTTCCCGGCAACAAAAGCCCGAGTTTATGCGAGGCGCGGGCAAAACGCTGTCATCGGCCCCCAACCCCAAGGATTAGAGCGCCCGCATCCAGACGATGCAACGCTCGGCATCGAGCGCCGGCACCTGCAACTGTTCCACGTGAAACACTTGCACATCCGCCGGCAGGGCCGCGATTTCTTCCGCGGGGTGCTTGCCCTTCATGGCCAGCCAGACACCGTTTTCCGCCAGGGCCGAACGCGACCAGGTGGTGAAGTCCAGCAGCGAAGCAAACGCGCGGCAGCTGACCACGGCATAGGGCTTGGTGAGGCTTTCGACGCGCGCATGGATGCCGCGCAGATTGCGCAGCCGCAGGCTGGCCGCCGCCTGCTGAATGAACGCCGCCTTCTTGGCCACGGTGTCCACGCAGCTGACATCGACTTCAGGGCAGCAGATGGCGAACACCACGCCCGGCAGTCCGCCGCCCGAGCCGACGTCGAGCAGCGGCGTCAGCTCGCCCTCTTCCCGCGGCAGGCTGCGCACATGCTTTTGCAGCGGCGCCACGGCGGCCAGGCTGTCGAGCAGGTGGTGGGTCAGCATTTCCTGCGGATCGCGCACTGCCGTCAGGTTGTAGACCTTGTTCCACTTCTGCAGCAGCGCGAGGAACTCCAGCAGCAAATCCACCTGGGCCGGGGACAACTCCAGGCCCAGCGTGACAATGCCCTTCTCCAGGGCGGGTCGCAAAGCCGCGCTCATGCTGCTTCTCCCTTGGCTGCGTCGACCGGCGCCGTGCCGGGCGCGAAGCCGCGGAAGCCGCCCTTCTTCAGGTGCACCATCAGCAGCGAAATCGCCGCCGGCGTAATGCCCGAAATGCGCGAGGCCTGGCCCAGGGTTTCGGGACGGTGTTTTTGCAGCGTCTGACGGGCCTCGAACGACAAGGCCTTGACCTGCAGGTAGTCGAGGTCGGCCGGCAGGCGCTGATGCTCCAGATGGGCCGCGCGTTCGACTTCATCCTTCTGGCGGTCGATGTAGCCCGCGTACTTGGCCGCAATCTCGACCTGCTCGATCACCGACGCACTCAGATCGCCCAAGGTTTCACGTGAAACATCGGTGCAAGCGTACTTGCCGCCATTCATGCCCGTGAGCTGTGGATAACTCACATCGGGCCGGCGCAGCAGCTCGAACAGGCTGTACTCATGCTCGATGGCCTTGCCCAGCACGCGGGCCGACTCTTCGGCCGGCAGGTTGCGCGGGCTGACCCAGGTGGACTTGAGCCGCTGGGTCTCGCGCTCCACGGCCTCGCGCTTGCGGCTGAACGCTTCCCAGCGCGCATCGTCGACCAGGCCAAGCCGGCGGCCGGTTTCGGTCAGGCGCATGTCGGCGTTGTCTTCGCGCAGCTGCAGGCGGAATTCCGCGCGGCTGGTGAACATGCGGTAGGGCTCGGTCACGCCCTTGGTGATCAGGTCGTCGACCAGCACGCCCAGATAGGCTTCGTCGCGCCCTGGCGTCCAGGGTGCTTCGCCGCGTGCCTGCAGCGCTGCGTTCAGGCCGGCGAACAGGCCCTGGGCCGCGGCTTCTTCGTAACCCGTCGTGCCGTTGATCTGGCCGGCAAAGAACAGGCCCTGGATCTGCTTGGTCTCGAAGCTGGCCTTGAGCGAGCGCGGATCGAAGTAGTCGTACTCGATGGCGTAGCCGGGCCGCAGGATGTGGGCGTTCTCCAGCCCCTTCATCGAGCGCACCAGTTCGTACTGGATATCGAACGGCAGGCTGGTCGAAATCCCGTTGGGGTAGTACTCGTGGGTGGTCAGGCCTTCGGGCTCGAGAAAGATCTGGTGGCTGTCCTTGTCGGCAAAGCGGTTGATCTTGTCTTCGACGCTGGGGCAGTAGCGCGGGCCCACGCCTTCGATCTTGCCGGTGAACATCGGGCTGCGGTCAAAACCCGAGCGGATGATGTCGTGCGTGCGTTCGTTGGTGTGCGTGACCCAGCAAGGCATTTGCTGCGGGTGCATGCTGGCCTTGCCCATGTAGCTGAACACGGGCACGTCGCCCTCGTTCACGCCGCCGGGCATGCCGTCGCCGGGCTGCTCTTCGCATTGCGAGAAATCGATGCTGCGGCCGTCGATGCGCGGCGGCGTGCCGGTCTTGAGCCGGCCCTGGGGCAGCTTCAATTCCTTGAGCCGGGCCGACAGGCTGACCGCCGGCGGATCGCCCGCGCGGCCGGCCGCGTAGTTGTTCAATCCCACGTGGATCTTGCCGTCGAGGAAAGTG
>JAMNYN010000512.1 GCA_023622805.1 Pseudomonadota bacterium
GAAGCCTGGCTGCTCAAGTTCGACGGCATCGGCCTGGACCGCCAGCTGGGCCCGGGCAAAAACTATGGCCGCATCGAGTACGCCTACTCGCTGATGGCCCGCGCGGCCGGCGTGAGCATGTCCGACTGCAGCCTGCTGGAAGAAGGGGGCCGGGCACATTTCATGACCCAGCGTTTTGACCGGGACGACAACCGGCGCCACCACCTGCAGACGCTGTGCGGCATGGCACACCTGGATTTCAACCAACAGGAGTCGCACAGTTACCACCAGCTGTTCCAGACCCTGCGCCAACTGCAGCTCGATGCGCCCTCTTTTGCCCAGACCCTGCGCCGCATGGTGTTCAACGTGCTGGCCGCCAACAACGATGATCACACCAAGAACTTCTCGTTCTTGCTCAAACAAGGCGGCCAGTGGGAACTGGCCCCTGCGTACGACGTGACCTATGCCTACGACCCGGGCAATAGATGGCTGCGCCAGCACCTGATGTCGGTCAACGGAAAATTCTCCCGGATCACCCGCGACGATATCCGCCAGGTAGCCAACAGCTACGGCTTGCTGGGCGTGTGCAACGCCATCGTGGAGGAATCCCAGGCGGCCATTGCCCGCTGGCCGGAGTTTGCCGAGAAAGCCGGCCTGCCCCGTGCCGTGCGCGACCAGATCGCGCTCACCCACAAGGAAATGGCCGCCTACCTGAGCGCTTGAGCGTCCTGTCCCGCGGCAGCGGCCGGCAAAGGCGGCAGCGCCGCTCCCGGCCATGAAACCGAATGTGTCCAGAGGATCAGGCCAGGATGATTCGAAGAATAATGGGCTGTCTCGCCGGCGGGCCGCGCCTTGTGCCGCGTTGGTTTCACTCCACCCCAGGATTTCGCCATGACCCGATTGCAAATCAACGGCCTAGCCAAGGACGTCAGCGTCCCCGACAACATGCCCCTGCTGTGGGTGCTGCGCGATGAACTGGGCATGACCGGCACCAAGTTCGGCTGCGGCATGGCGCTGTGCGGTGCCTGCACGGTCCACGCGGATGGCGAATCGATACGCGCCTGCGTCACGCCGGTCTCGGCCGTGGCCGGCCAGGCGATCGCGACCATAGAGTCCATGGCCGCCGATCCCGTGGGCGCCGTCGTGCAGCAGGCCTGGGTCGAGAACAACGTGGCCCAGTGCGGCTACTGCCAGGCGGGCCAGATCATGAGCGCCGTGAAACTGCTCAAGAGCACGCCGCTGCCCACGGAACAGCAGATCGACGATGCCATGAGCGGCAACATCTGCCGCTGCGGCACCTATCCGCGCATCCGCGCCGCCATCCAGCAGGCCGCAGGCCAACTGGCCCAGGGAGGCAAATAAATGACCACCACGCCCCAACTCTCCCGGCGCGGCTTCCTGCAAGGCAGCTTGGGCGCGCTGACGCTGGCAGTGACGGCCCACGGCGTGGTCAGCGCCGCATGGGCTGCCGATACGGCGCCCCAGAAGTACGGCGCCGACAGCATGCCCGGCGGCACCGTGGACGACCCCTTGGCCTTTGTCAGCATCGCGGCCGACGGCACGGTGACCATCGTCGCCCACCGCGCTGAAATGGGCACGGGCGTGCGCACCAGCCTGCCCATGGTCGTGGCCGACGAGATGGAAGCGTTGTGGGAACGGGTCAAGGTCGTGCAGGCGCCGGCCGACGAGGCACGCTACGGCAACCAGAACGTCGACGGCTCGCGCAGCGTGCGCCACTTCCTGCTGCCCATGCGGCGCGTGGGCGCGGCCGCCCGCCAGATGCTCGAAGCCGCCGCGGCCGCACGCTGGGCCGTGCCGCTTGCCGAAGTCAAGGCCCGCCAGCACGAAGTCCTGCACCTGCCCAGCGGCCGCCGCCTGGGCTATGGCGAACTGGCCGCCGCCGCGGCCCAACTGCCCGTGCCCGCCAGCGCGACCCTGCGCCTCAAGGACCGCGCCGACTTCCGCTACATCGGCAAGGACCGCGTGCGGCTGGTCGACCTGGCAGCCATAGGCCAGGGCCAGGCCACTTACGGCATGGACATGCACCTGCCCGGCATGGTCTACGCCGTGGTGGCGCGCCCTCCCGTGGTCGGCGGCAAGCTGCGACGCGTGGACCAGGCCAAGGCGCTGGCCGTGCCCGGTGTACTCAAGGTGGTGGAGATTCCCGGCTTCCAGGGCGCGCCGGGCTTTTTGCCGCTGGGGGGCGTGGCCGTGGTCGCGCGCAACACCTGGTCGGCCATGCAGGGCCGTGCCGTCCTGGAAATCGAATGGGACGACGGCCCCAACGCCGGCTACGACTCGGCGGCCTACCGCCAGACGCTGGAAAGCGCCGCGCGTACGCCCGGCAAGCCGGTGCGCAACCAGGGCAATGCCGCGCAGGCCTGGGCCAAGGCGCCCCAATCCGCGCGCTTTGCCGCCGACTACTACGTGCCCCACCTGGCCCATGCGTCCATGGAGCCGCCGGTGGCCACGGTGCGGATCCAGGGCGATAGTGCCGAAGTCTGGACCTCCATCCAGAACCCCGCGGCCGCGCAGGAGGCCGTCGCCAAGCGCCTGCAACTCAAGCCCGAGAACGTCAAGGTCAACGTGCTGCTGCTGGGCGGCGGCTTCGGCCGCAAGTCCAAGCCCGACTTCGTCGACGAGGCCGCCATAGTGGCCCAGGCCATGCCCGCGGGCACGCCGGTCAAGCTGGTCTGGACGCGCGAAGACGACATACAGCACGACTACCAGCACACTGTGTCGGTCGAGCGGCTCGAAGCCGTGGTCGGGAAGAATGGGCAGGTGCAATCCTGGCTGCACCGCAGCGCCGCCCCCACCATTGCCTCGCTGTTCGCCGAAGGCGCCAAGGGCCAGCAGCTGTTCGAGTCCGCGATGTCGGCCATCAACATGCCTTACCGCATCCCCAACGTGCGCGTGGAAACCGCGGAAGTCGCGGCCCACGCGCGCATAGGCTGGTTCCGCTCCGTGGCGAATATCCCGCACGCTTTCGCGGCGCAGTGCTTCATTGCCGAACTCGCGCACCGCGCGGGCCGGGACCACCGGCAGTTCGCCCTCGATCTGATCGGGCCGGCGCGCCGCATCGACCCCGGCACGCTGGCCGACAGCTGGAACTACAGTGAATCGCCCACGCTCTACCCCTACGACACCGGCCGTTTGCGCGGCGTGATCGAGGCCGCGTGCCAAGGCGCGGGCTGGGGCCGCAGCGTGCCCAAGGGCCACGGCCTGGGCCTGGCGTTCTGCTACAGCTTCATGAGCTATACGGCCACGGTGGTCGAAGTGGCTGTGGACGACAAGGGCGAAGTCAAGATACTGGCCGTGGACATGGCCATGGACTGCGGCCCGCAGATCAACCCTGAACGCATCCGCGCCCAGATGGAAGGCGGCGCCGTGATGGGCCTGGGTCTGGCGCTGGCCAGCGAAATCACTTTCGCCAAGGGGCGCGTGCTGCAAAGCAACTTCCATGACTACGAAGTGCTGCGCCACAATGCCTCGCCGCGCCTGATCCGCACCCACCTGGTGAACGACAACCACGACCTGCCGCCGGGGGGCGTGGGCGAGCCGCCCGTGCCCCCCGTGGCGCCGGCGCTGTGCAATGCCATTTTTGCCGCCACGGGCAAGCGCGTGCGCAGCCTGCCCGTGCGCACGCTGGCCTGAAACCGTATGACGTACAACCCACCCATCGTGATCGTGCTGGCTGCCGGGCAAGGCAGCCGCTTCAGACAGTCCGGCGCCGGCACGCACAAGCTCGATGCCTTGCTGGGCGGCATGCCGGTGCTCGAACATGTGCTGCGCGCCGTGGCCGCGTCCGGGCTGCCCTGCCATGTGGTGCGCCCCGAGGAAGGCGCGGGCTTGGGCATGGGCGACTCCAGTGCGCGCGGCGTACGCGCCACGGCGGATGCCGGGGGTTGGCTCATCCTGCCTGGCGACCTGCCGCTGGTGCGCCCGCACAGCCTGCTGCAGGTGGCGCAAAGCCTGGCG
>JAMNYN010000628.1 GCA_023622805.1 Pseudomonadota bacterium
CGATCAGGCCTGCCGAGACGGCATCGGCGCGCAGCCGGTATTTCAGGCGCGGGCTTTCGTTGTCTTCGACTTCGCGCACTTCCCAGGCATAGGCGTCTTCGTCGGAGAACTCTATGGGTTCGGCCCAGACAGCCAGTTGCTTGCGCAGCAGCTCGGATTGGGCCTTGAGTTCCTCGTCGGACAGGCCGCAGCGGCGAATCCGCGCCTTGAGCTCGTTCTTGACTTCGGCGGCGATGGCGCTGGCAAAGCCCTGGTGCGGTTTTTCCACCAGATTGGAATCCTGGATCAGGCGCGGCGCATAAACGCTGCGCTCATAGAAGCGGCTCAGGCAGTACAGCGCGATCAGCTCGGGCAGTTTCGCGGCCGTCACCCGGTCCTGGGTGCGCGCTGTGATGGCGCTGCGGTAGGCGGGCGGCAGGCCGTTGAGGCGCAGCATGCGCTCGTTGCCGATGCGCCGGCGCTCGCCCTCTTCCACGCTGAACAGGTATTGGCCCGGTGGCACGATGCGCTTTTCCAGGCGCTCGACTTCGCCGATCATCACGGCCTGCAGGTAATGCTTGAAGTCCTCGGCCAGGGTGTTGACTTCGTCGGTCGACGGTGCGATCGGGTGGGTGAATTGGCTCAGGTCGATATGGGTGTGCGTCGGGCTCTTGTCGGTTTCCTTGCGGTAGCTGGTGCGCCAGCCTTCGATGCCGCGCAGCACGGTCAGTGGCACGCCGGACAGCTCGCAGTAGCACACGGCCCGGCCTGGCAGGCCGCTTTCCACCACGCTGATCTGGTTGGCCGTCAGCCCCACATGGGTGGGCGCGCAGGCTTCGATTTCAGCGCCGAACTTGCGCATGAACTCGGTCGCGTTGGCCACGCCGATGAAGCACTTGAACTGGTCGGCGTTGACGGCGAAATCACCGCTGAGGTTGCCGTCTATCCAGGGCATGGCGCAGTTGAGCAGCTTGCCGAAAATCGCGCTGCGCGCCATGGGGTCGAGCTGCTCCAGCGCGTCGATCAAGGGATCGGTAGGCGCGGCCTCGTTCGTGCCCTGGGCCAGCAGCAGCTGGTTGTGCGCCATGCGCAGCACCTTGCCCTGGATGGTGCCGCGCTGGTCCACATCGCTGAGCATGGGGAACAGCACCTTGGAGCCGCCCAGGTCCTTGAAAGCTTCGTCGGCCCATTCACGCAGCTGCGCCGCTCCCGGCATGGCGACCACCTGCTCGGGCGCCGCCAGATCGATGGAGGTGGCGTGCGAGGCGTTCAAGTCCTTTTGCAGAATGTCATTGGCGCGCTGCAATTGCTCGAGCATGTGAAGCACGGCTTCGCGGCCGGACTGGAACTCGCCGACCAGGCCATTCCACTGGGCACGGCCCTGGGCATCGATACCCGTCTTCTTGCCCAGCCAGGCCGACAGCTCCTGCATCAACAGCACGGCTTCCTCCGCGGCCTTGGCGCGCAGATGGAACTTGATGCCGTTGGCGATTTCGGTGCGCAGCTGGTCCATGATCAGGCCGGCCTGCTTCTCGCCGCTGCCGAACAGTCCGCCGCGGGTCTGTGCCAGGTTGTCGAGCAGGCGCTCGATCTCGCGGCTGCGCACCACGTCCTTGATTTCTCGGTAGCGTTCGGCGTTCAGGCTCAGGGCGCTCAGCAGGCCCGTGCCGGGCGCTTCCAGCCGGTCCTTGACCTGCTCGACCAGCGACAGCACGTACTCCAGGCCGCCGAACTGCTTGTTGTCCAGATAGCCGTAGAGCTGTTCGCGCACGCTGCTGCGCATATCGGTGAGCAGCTCGCGGCGGCGCTTGGAGACCCGGTCTTCGGTGGTGTCGGCAGCCGAATCCTGGTCGCGCACGGCATCGCGTTCGAGCTGCTTGATCGCATCGCGCACTTGCGTGGCCCATTCCTTGCGGTCAAAGCCCGAGCGGATGTCGTTGATGCGGTCGTTGACGCGCTGCTCCACGCCGCCGAGCAAGGCGCCCTGGTTGTCCTGCAGCAAGTCGTTGACCACGAAGTAATCGATGAACTCGCCGCTGGAGCGCTTGAGCTCTATGCTCTTGTCGGAAAACTCGGGGAAATCGCTGAACGTCGTGGTGCGCAGCGCCAGGTGCGAGGCCATGAACTCATCGCGCTGCTTGTCGGTCGCACGGTTGGCGGCGGCATCGCTGGACCCCACGCCGAAGAACGCGCGCAGCATGGCGCCGGCCCATTCATGGGCGCGCTTTTCGCGGCGCGACTCCTGGCGCGTGTCGAGCACGGACTGGCCGAAGGCCGAGTAGCGCTTGGAGTACGACAGGCGCATGTCGGGGAAACGGTTGCGCGGCACCAGGGCGTCGTGCAGGTAATTCTTGTGCTGGGCCTGGTTCACGGCCACCGAACGCTTGCGGCGCGCGAAGTCGCCCGAAGCGAAGTCCTCGAACAGGGAGTCGGCCACCAGGTGGTAGACGTCCTTGAGGTCCTTGGTGTGCTGCTGCGCCAGATTGCCCGAGTCGATCAGGAACACTTCCTTGTAGGGCTCGCGGTCCAGCGTGGGCCGGTCGTGCGGATCCCAGCGGCCGACAAAGGCGCGGTTGCCGCGCATGGCCGATTCCAGCTCCATCAGCGCGGCGTAACCGTTGGCTTCGGTGCGGTCCTTGCCGGCCTGGTTGTAGCCCGTGGGCATGAACAGCATCAAGTCCACATCGGCCGAGCCGACTTCGGTGTCCGCCAGCCAGCGCGCCAGCCAGCCCATGTCCAGGAAGCAGCCCGAACCCGTGCCGCCGGCGACCGAGCCGACGACCACGATGCGGAACTTGCTGCGCTCCATCTTCAGGCCCAGGTGGTTGAGCTGCTGCTCATGGGACAGGCCGGATTTGAGCGTCTTGAGCTTGACGCGGATCTTGTCGCGGATCTTGCTGTACTTGTCGAAGAAGTACATGCGCGAGACCGCGCGGATCTGGCCCGCGCCCTTGCTCGGGTCGATGCCCAGGTTGGCGATCACGCCAGGCGTCAGCGGCAGCCATTCCTTGATGTGCGGGTACTTTTCCAGCGCGTCTTCGTCACGGCTGTACTTTTCCATGTCAAAGGTTTCGACGATCTTGTCATCGTCGCTGAACTTGACCTGCTCGTACTGCAAGTCCTCGCTTTGCGAGCGGCCCGAATCGATGACCGCGCCGCTGTCCAGGTCCAGCTGTATGAACTGGGCCATGGGGAATTCGCTCAGGCTGTCGATGCGCACGCGGCGGCTGGCGCTGCCCCACATATTGTTCAGAATGCGCCGACGCACGCGCATCAGCACTTCCATGCCGGTTCCGCCGACGCCGATAAACAGCGTGGGACGTACATCCATGCGGGTCTCCTGCTTGGGAGCCGCGGCGCTGGTCTGGGTGGAGGTGTTCTGATCGGTCATGGAGTGTGGATCCAAGGCGCGGCGGGAGACCCGCGGCGTCGGTTGAAAGAGAAAGGGCGAAGCGTGGGCTGGCTGCGGCGCTTACTTGCGGCCGGTCACCAGGGCCAGCACCAGGCCGACCAGGCCCACGGCGGCCAGAGGGCCCAGGACCAGCGGCGTCATGAACTTGGAAGCGCTCACAGCCGACAGCACCACGCCCGTGGACACGCTGGCCAGGAACACGAACAGCCACCAGGCCGCCGCATTGGCCTTGTTCGGCGGCACGCGCTTGGCCACCAAGGTGTTGGCGTAGGCGTTCTTGGCAAAGAAGAAGGCGGCCAGCAGGACCAGCAGGATGGCGCCGCCAATCATCAGGTCACGCGAAGAAGTATCGACACCGGGCGTGCCCAGGTTCACGGCCACCATGCTGGACTGCTGCGCAGCCGTATCCGCCACGGGTGCGGCCTGGACGGCTGCGGCGTTGTCGGTGGGGGCTGGCAATGCAAAACCGCTGTTGCTCGACTCGTTCTGTGACATGTTCTAAAGTCTTTCCGGGGTGGATGGGGAGAAATGGAGAGAAAGAATCTCGGTGGAAA
>JAMNYN010000619.1 GCA_023622805.1 Pseudomonadota bacterium
GGCCGCCGTGGCGAGCCTGGGGCAGGCGGTCAGGGCCGATGGGCAAAGGCTGGCCGCGGCCATGGCCGGCGCCATGCTGGCCCAGTTGGGCTCCTTGTGTCTTTTCGCGGCGGTGCTGGGCGCGTCCTCCATGCCTTTGCTGCTGGCCATGCGCTGGCCGCTGGCTGCCGCCGCGCTGTGCCTGGTCGCGGCGGCCGCGGCCGGGCTGCGGCGCACGCAGCAGGCGGCGCCGTCGGTGGACACGCCGTCGGGTGCCGCGCCAGCGGCGCAGGCCTTCCGGCTGTCGCAGGCCCTGCTGGTGGCGGCCATCATGGCCCTGGTAGTGGTGCTCGCGGCAGGACTGCAGCATGTCTTTGGCAATGCCGGCGTGCTGGTGGCTGCGGTTCTCGTAGCCCTGGCCGAGGTGCATGCGGCCGCTGCCAGCATGGCCCAGCTCCAGGCTTCGGGCAGCCTTTCCCTGCCGCTTGCCCAGTGGAGCGTGGTGGCGGTGCTGGCCTCCAGCGCAGCCGCCAAGTCGGCCCTGGCTTTTGCCACGGGGGGCTGGCGTTACGGAGCGGCCATCAGCCTGGGACTGTTGTCCATGGTGGTGGTAGCAGGACTGGTGCTGTGGGGCAGCTGACCTGCGGGCCGGGCTGGGTTTTTAGCCGCTAAAACGTCCCAGCCTGGGCCGGCGCGGCATCAGCGCCGGGAACAGGTCTCAGGGCCTGGCGGCCGCCGACAGCTGCTGGTGCACGGCGACGGAAATGCGCGCCAGTTCCCCTCGGTCGGCCTCGGACGACAGGGCGTAGCCGAACGGGCCGTCCACCCAGTAGAAGACGTTGACGCCGCCTTCGCGGGCAAAGCGGAATGCGGTGTCGGTGTTCACATGGCTGCCCTGGACTTCGGCCAGGTCGTTGATCTGGTTGGAGACATACAGCGTCAGCTTGCGGCCCTGGGCGTCCCGGTACATGAACTGCGCGGCCGGGCCCTGGCCGCCGGGCAGCAGCCGCCCGCCTTCCAGGGAGTAGCCGGTTGCCTGCAGATGGGGCGGGCGCATGGGAGCGCCCATGCGCTTGCTGAGCCAGGCCACGAGCTGGTCTTCATGGGCGGCGTCGACTTCCACGGGCCGGCGCTGGTCGGGCGCGTAGACGGCATGGGCGACGGCGGCGCGCTGCACGAAGCCTGCCGTCTGCGCCACACCGTCCGCGGCTGAGGTGTGGCGGGCCAGCTGCCCCGCCTCGGGCAGCTGGGCGCCGCGCAGGCTCCAGCCCAGCGCGCCGCTGACCAGGGCCAAGGCCAGGCCGGCCACCAGCCGCTGGGCGTACCAGGGCGTGCGCTGCCGCGCGCTGCGGATCAGGTGCGAGGGCAGGGGCTCGTCCTGCACGGGATCGAACAGGGCGCGCAGCTCGCGTTTTTGCGCGCGCCAGGCGTGCACGCGCTGGGCTTCCTCGGGGCGCGTCGCCAGATAGGCTTCGACTTCGCGTGCGCGCTCTGCCGCCAGCTGGCCGTCAAGCCAGGCATGCAGATCGGCCTCGCTGATCGGCGGGGGGGCGTTCATCGGTATGTCTTTCATTTCACCACCCTCAGGCGCACGGGCTCGGCCGGCTGGCCGGATTCTTCCATCAAGGCCCGCAGGCGCTCGCGGCCCCGGGCCAGGCGCGACATCACCGTGCCTATGGGAATGCCCAGCGTCTGGGCGATGTCGGCATAGGCCATATCTTCCAGCGCGACCAGCAGGATGACCTGTCGTTGTTCCAGGGGCAGCCGCTCCAGTGCGGCCTGCAGGTCCAGCACGGCGATGCGCTCGCCCTGGGTCGCGGCCACCGGGATTTCCGGCGTGTCGGCATCCAGGTCGACGGTCAGCACGCGCGGGCGGCGCACACCGTCCACATGCAGGTTGTGCATGATGCTGAACAGCCAGGCGCGCATGTCGGACACGCCGCCCCAGAGGCCGGCCCGGTTCCAGGCCCGCTCCAGCGTGTCCTGCACCAGATCGTCGGCGTCGTCACGGTTGCCGGCCAGCGCGCGCGCATAACGGCGCAGGCGCGGCAGCCAGGTCAACAGTTGCTGGTGGTCGGTGGTGGGCATGGTGTGGCAGTGTGACAGGCAGGGCGCGGGATGCGGGAACACCTGTCATAGGGGCAGACGCTTGGAGTGCCGGTTTTATTCCCTGGCGCGCGGATGTTTTCTGCGCAGCCCCCTGGCCTGGGGCAGATGCCGGCTTGCTAGGCGGGCACGCCCGGCTGGCCCAGGAAGTGCTTCGCATAGCCGGCGACATGGCGTTCCATGCGGCGGCGCGCGGCGGCGGGGTCGCCGCTTTGCACGGCTTGCAGCACGCGGTGGTGCGATTGCAGGATCAGCTGCCTGGTTTGCGCGGTGGCAATGCCTTCCTTGCCCGACTCCTCCAGGATCAACCCAGCGATGGAGGAAAAGAAGGCGCGCAACAGGTCGTTGTGGCAGGCCTCGGCCAGTGCCAGGTACCAGCGCACGTTGGCGTCCAGGAACAAGGGAACGTCATCGATGCTGGTCGCCAGCTCCAGCGTCAACAGCTCCAGCGCCGCCAGTTCCTCGGGTGTGCGCCGGCTGGCCGCGAGTTCCGCGACCATGGGCTCGATCATCACACGCACTTCCACGATTTCGCGCAGCGAGACCTGCCGTCCGCGCACGAACACGGCGATGGGTTTGTCGAGGGCGTCGCTCGCCGGCTGGCGCACGATGGAGCCGCCGTAGCGCCCCGGCCGGGTTTCGATCAAGCCCTCGGTTTCCAGGATGCGCAGCGCATCGCGCACCGCGGCGCGGCTGAGCCCGGTTTCCGTCACCAGCAGGCGTTCGGCGGGCAGCACGCTGCCGTGCTGGCGCTGCCCGCCCAGGATCTGGTCACGCAGCACATCGGCCAGCGCGTCGCGGGTCCGCTGGCCCTTGATGGGCCCCAATGCATTAGAACTTACCAGCATATACACCACGGAAGTTTGATTTTCATAATAGCAGGGCGCAATGGTTAACCATTGAACAATTAGCGACAGCGCGGTGCGCCGGACAGGCCACGGCGCGCAGCGGTGTATGCGTTCCTCGTGGCGCTATCGGTGTTTTTTGCAACCTGGATCCAGGAGACAGTCATGCCCCAAGACACGAAACAGCCGGTTTCTCGCCGGAATGCTTTGAAGACCATGGCCGCCGCAGCCGCGTGCGCGAGCCTGCCGGCCTACGCCAGCGATGTCTACCCCAGCCGCACCGTGACGCTGATCGTGCCGTTTCCCGCGGGCGGCACGACGGACATCGTGGCGCGCCTGATCGCGCAAAAGCTGTCGGAAAACCTGCACCAGACTTTTGTCGTCGACAACCGCGGCGGAGCCAACGGCCTGATCGGCATGGAAGCCGCCGCGCGCGCCGAGCCCAACGGCTATACCTTGCTGTTCAACACCGCCGGCGCGCAGACGCTGACGCCCGTGCTCTACAAGACCAAGCTGCATCCCGCCGACAACTGGGAGCCCATCAGCCTGGTCAGCACCTTGCCCTTCGTCGTCGTCGCCACGGAAAAGCTGCCGGTGAAGGACTTCGCCGGGCTGGTGGCCCTGGCCAGGGCCGGCAACCCGCCGATCAAGGCGTCGGCCGGCAGCAGCATGCTGACGCTGCTGACCGACGAGTTGAAACGCACCATAGACGCGCCCACGCTGATCAACGTGCCCTACAAAGGCACGGCGCCCCAGGCGCAAGCCGTGCTGTCGGGCGAGGTGGACATTTCTCTCGACTCCTTCGTGACCATGCCCCACATCAAGGCCGGCAAACTGCGCCCGCTGGCGGTCACCTCGGCCAAGCGCGTGGCGTCGCTGCCCGATGTGCCGACGCTGGAGGAGCTGGGCTACAAGGGCATGGTGCTGGGCAGCTGGACCGGTCTGCTGGCGCCCAAGGGCACGCCCAAGGCCGTCGTCGACCGGCTGACCAGCGAAGTGCAGAAG
>JAMNYN010000249.1 GCA_023622805.1 Pseudomonadota bacterium
TGAAGTGTACGTGTTGAGCAAGGACGAAGGCGGCCGCCACACTCCTTTCTTCAACAACTACCGCCCCCAGTTCTACTTCCGTACTACGGACGTGACCGGTGCGATCGAGTTGCCCGAAGGCAAGGAAATGGTCATGCCTGGCGATAACGTGTCGATCACTGTCAAGCTGATCGCTCCCATCGCCATGGAAGAAGGTCTGCGCTTCGCTATCCGCGAAGGTGGCCGTACCGTCGGTGCTGGAGTGGTTGCCAAGATCATTGCATAATTGATTACTGTTTTAGGGGTATAGCTCAATTGGCAGAGCGTCGGTCTCCAAAACCGAAGGTTGTAGGTTCGATTCCTACTGCCCCTGCCACCTCGGTGGTGAAATAAAAAAAGCCCGCCAGAATCTGGCGGGCTTCAGCGTCTTCGGCGTGGCGCGATGAGCGCGAGAGAAATCATATATGGCCACAACTCAGGTTGAAACAGTTAGTTCCGTTGCCGATAAGGCGAAGCTTGCCGCAGTAGCGGCTTTGGTCGTTGCTTCCATTGCAGGGTTTTACCTGCTGAGCAAGCAAGGCCCGCTCGCGCAATGGGGTGTGCTGATCGTCGGTCTGGTGGCTGCAGCAGGTATGTTCCTGGTGTCTGAACCAGGCAAGCAGTTCGTGGGCTTTGCCCGTGACGCTTGGCGTGAAGTCAAGAAGGTTGTCTGGCCTACCCGTAAAGAGACGGTGCAGATGACAGCCTACGTTTTCGTGTTTGTCGTCGTCATGGCTTTGTTCCTTTGGCTGACCGACAAGACACTGGAGTGGGTTTTGTACGATCTGATTTTGGGCTGGAGGAAGTAATGACAGATGCTGTCGAAATGGGCGTAGCAGAAACCACGGGTTCTGCTCCCGCAGCCAATCCTGACCTGCGCTGGTACATCGTCCATGCTTATTCGGGCATGGAAAAGGCCGTTGAGCGCAACATCACCGAACGCATTGTGCGCGCCGGGATGGAAAACAAGTTCGGTCGCATCCTGGTGCCGACCGAAGAAGTGGTGGAAATCAAGAATGGCCAGCGCAAGACGACAGAGCGTCGCTTGTTCCCTGGCTATGTGTTCGTCGAAATGGTCATGGAAGACGACACCTGGCATTTGGTCAAGCACACCAACAAGGTGACCGGTTTTGTCGGCGGTGCGAAGAACCGTCCTGCGCCTATCTCGGAAGAGGAAGTGCAGAAGATCGTGAGCCAGATGCAGGAAGGCACGGATAAGCCGCGCCACAAGGTCGAATTCATGGCTGGCGAACTGGTTCGCGTCAAGGACGGTCCGTTCACTGACTTCAACGGCTCGGTCGAAGAAGTCAACTACGAAAAGAACCGCCTGCGAGTCTCCGTCATGATTTTCGGCCGGTCCACACCTGTCGAACTCGAATTTTCCCAGGTCGAAAAGACCTGAGATCCAGTTTCGCACCTCTCGGCTCGGTGCGAAATTTTTTAGTGAGTCGTTAACCCCCGGGGAGCTGTGCGCAAAACGTGCAGCGCTAAAACCCGCAAGGAGCAACCATGGCGAAAAAAATCGTCGGCTTCATCAAGCTGCAAGTCCCAGCTGGTAAGGCCAACCCATCCCCACCAATCGGTCCAGCACTGGGCCAACGTGGCCTCAACATCATGGAGTTCTGCAAGGCGTTCAACGCCCAGACCCAAGGTGTCGAGCCAGGTCTGCCTTTGCCCGTGGTCATCACGGCTTTTGCCGACAAGAGCTTCACCTTCATCATCAAGACCCCGCCTGCGACGGTCCTGATCAAGAAGGCGATCAAGTTGGACAAGGGCTCTGCCAACCCCAACAAGGTCAAGGTCGGCAAGATCACGCGTGATCAGCTGGTTGAGATTGCTAACACCAAGCTCAAAGACATGAACGCCGCTGACGTGGACGCTGCTGTCCGCACGCTGGCAGGTTCCGCCCGTTCGATGGGTGTTCTGGTAGAGGGTTTGTAAAATGGCCAAGTTGACCAAAAAGCAAAAAGCCTTCGAAGGCAAAGTCGATGCTAACAAGCTGTACGCATTCGCGGACGCTGTGGTGTTGGTGAAAGAAGCTGCTACCGCCAAGTTCGATGAGTCCATCGACGTGGCCGTGCAACTGGGCGTGGATGCCAAGAAGTCGGACCAAGTGGTGCGCGGCGCTGTTGTGCTGCCTCACGGTACTGGCAAGGCCACCCGCGTTGCGGTGTTCGCTCAAGGTGCCAAGGCTGAAGAAGCCAAGGCTGCCGGCGCTGACATCGTTGGTATGGACGACCTGGCCGCTATGGTCAAGGCCGGTGACATGCCTTTCGACGTGGTGATCGCTGCTCCCGACGCAATGCGCGTTGTGGGTACGCTGGGCCAGATCCTCGGCCCCCGCGGCCTGATGCCTAACCCCAAGGTTGGCACCGTGACCCCTGACGTCGCTACGGCTGTGAAGAACGCCAAGGCTGGTCAGGTGCAGTACCGTGTCGACAAGGCCGGTATCGTGCACGGCACCATCGGCCGTCGTTCGTTCGACAACGAAAAGCTCCAGGGTAACCTGGTTGCTCTGATCGACGCCCTGGTCAAGTCCAAGCCCGCTACGAGCAAGGGCGTGTACCTGCGCAAGGTTGCAGTTTCGTCCACGATGGGCACCGGTGTCCGCGTTGACACCCAATCCATCGCAGCGTAATTGCGAAAAAATCTTCGGACCGGTCTCTGTACCGGTCTGATGTGGTGGGCTGTGGTCTGGCGCTCAGGCGCCAGGCCCAGGCCATCCAAGACCGTTGGTGCGCAACTTGGTTGTGCTTAAACCCGAATGGGCCAACGCAGATGGCGATCCCGCTGCAGATGGATGTATTTCCTGAACAGTTGGTCGCTGCAACAAGAGCGCGTACGAAGGATTTCCGACGTATGCATTTTAAGGAGTAGACCTTGAGTCTTAATCGCAGTGAGAAAGAAGCGGTCATTTCCGAAGTGACCAGCCTCGCCGCTAAAGCTCAAACGCTTGTGATCGCGGAATACCGTGGCATCACGGTCGCCGACATGACCAAACTGCGTGCTGATGCTCGCAGCAAGGGTGTGAGCCTGAGCGTGTTGAAAAACACCCTGGCCCGCCGTGCTGTCGCCGGTAGCGCGTTTGACGTGGTGGCTGACCAGATGACTGGTCCGCTCATCTATGGCTTCTCTGAAGACGCAGTGGCCGCCGCTAAGGTGGTGGCCGACTTCGCGAAAACCAACACCAAGTTGGTTATCCGCGCAGGCGCTTTCGGTGGCAAGGCCCTGGATGTCGATGGCGTGAAGCAACTGGCAAGCATTCCTTCCAAGGAAGTTCTGCTGGCACAAGTGTGTGGCTTGCTTATGTCCCCTATGTCGCGTACGGCCGTTGTGCTGGGCGCGCTGGCGGCAAAGCGGAGCGAAGGCGTTGCCGAAGTGGCAGCCGAAGAAACTGCTGCGGCCTGAGCGCCCGGTAGTCAACCAACAAAATTGTTAGGAAATCAAAATGGCATTCGATAAAGACGCATTCTTGACCGCGCTGGACAGCATGACGGTTCTGGAACTCAATGACCTGGTGAAGGCCATTGAAGAGAAGTTTGGCGTGAGCGCTGCCGCTATGGCTGCTCCCGCTGCTGCTGGTGGCGCTGCTGCCGCTGCTGAAGAGAAGACCGAATTCAACGTCGTTCTGCTCGAAGCTGGCGCCAACAAGGTGTCCGTGATTAAGGCTGTGCGCGAAATCACCGGCCTGGGTCTGAAGGAAGCCAAGGACCTGGTCGACGGCGCTCCCAAGAACGTGAAGGAAGCGATCGCCAAGGCTGACGCTGAAGCCGCTCTGAAGAAGCTGGTTGACGCCGGTGCAAAGGCTGAAGTCAAGTAATTGACCTCAATCCCTAGGCTGGAGTGCCCGCAAGGCTCTCCAGCCTTTGGCGCTTATGGAACTTGTTTCCAGAACGCACCAAAAAGCGGTCGC